>CAZBIG010000248.1:0-5107 GCA_964491865.1 uncultured Neomegalonema sp.
CCAGCTTTCGCCGGTGACGTAGACCCCCGACAAGCAGAAACCGATCAGCACCCGCAGCAAGGTCCAGGACCAGGGCTCGGCGATCAGCGGAAAAGCGATGAGCGCCGCCGACATGAAGCTGCCGAGGGCGGCGAAGACCCGCACATGCCCCACGCGCCGGATCATTTGCGGGGTCAGGCGCGCGCCGGACAGGAAGCCCAGAAAATACCCCGAAGCGATGACCGACAGGGTCGCCGCCGAGAAGCCTTCGATGTCGCCGCGCAGACCGATGAGGGTGAAATGCATGCCGTTGCCCAGCATGATCAGCACAATCCCGAGCAGCAGCGCCCAAATTCCCAAAAGCACGCGCGCCAAAAAAAGATCCAAATATTTGTTGTTTTTAGTCGTCGCGGTCGCGTGCGCGAGATCATCCGAGGCGCGTCGGCGCGCTGAGTGGCGGATCTTTGATAGCTCTAAATGTCTTTAAAGGTAAGGGCGGCGTTTCGTGTGGGCGCGACGCTTGGATCGCGCCGGCCTCCGCCGTCTCTGCAAGACCTGTTCAGCCCGATCCGACCCGATGAGCGGCGACGATCCGGCCCGCGGCGCGTCGAACTGGTGACCGTGCGCGGTCGGCTCCGGTCCGCCGCGTCGGAGCGCTTCTTCGCATACGTCCATGATTTGAACTGGTCAGATCGAGGACGGCCCGATACCCTATACTGGGTTGGATCTCGTGAATTAATCTGTCTTGCGGCGGGCGATTTCGGCGAGATCGTTTTGTTTTTGTGCCGAGGGAGGGGCGTGATGGACACCTTGACGGTCGAGGTCGCGATCATCGGGGCGGGCAGCGCAGGCATGCGGGCCTATCGCGAGGTCTCTCAGCGGACCGACAGCGTGGTCCTGATCGAGGGCGGCCCCTACGGCACAACCTGCGCGCGCGTCGGCTGCATGCCGTCGAAACTGCTGATCGCCGCCGCCGAGGCCGCGCATCACGGCCGTCACACCGCGCCGCTCGGCGTGACGTACGCCGAGCCGCGGATCGACGGCCCCGCGGTGATGAAACGCGTGCGCGCCGAGCGCGATCGCTTCGTCGGTTTCGTGGTCGAAGCGGTCGAAGACTGGCCCGAGCGCCATCGGCTGAAGGGCGTGGCGCGGTTCCGCTCGGATCATGAGCTCGAGCTCGACGACGGCCGGCTGGTGGTCGCCGACCGGATCGTCATCGCCACGGGCTCGCGCCCGAACGTGTTGCCGATGTTCGAAGCGTTCGGCGACCGGTTGATCGTCAACGACGACGTGTTCGAGTGGTCGGATTTGCCAGGGTCGGTCGCGGTCTTTGGCGCGGGGGTCATCGGGCTCGAGCTTGGTCAGGCCCTGCACCGTCTGGGGGTGCGCGTCGCGGTGTTCGGGCGCGATCATCTGGTCGGACCGCTGACGGACCCGGAGGTGCTGTCCGAGGCGCGCCGGGTGTTTTGCGACGAGCTGACCTTCCATCCGCATGGCGAGGTCGCCCGCTGCGCGCGCGTCGAGGCGGGCGTCGAGATCGACTATGTCGAGAACGCCGAGACCAAGACCGAGGCGTTCGACTATGCGCTGATCGCCACCGGGCGTCGGCCGAACGTGGATGCGCTCGGACTCGAGAACACGACGCTGCCGCGCGACGCGCGCGGTCTGCCGATCTATGATCCGCACACCGGCCGGATCGGCGACAGCCATGTCTTCATCGCGGGGGACGCCAACAACCGCTTTCCGCTTTTGCACGAGGCGGCCGATGAAGGCATGGCCGCCGGCTACAACGCCGCGCGGTATCCCGAGGTCCGCCGCTTCGTGAAAAGCGCGCCGATCTCGGTGATGTTCACCGATCCTCAGGTGATGATGATCGGGGCCAGTCACCGCGAGCTGACCGAGACGGGCGTCGATTTCGCCGTCGGGTCGGTCGACTGGTCCGACCAAGGCCGCGCGCGGGTGATGCTGGTGAACAAGGGGCTGTTGCGCGTCTATGGCGAGCGCAACACGGGCCGGTTCCTCGGAGCCGAGATGGTCGGGCCGCGGGCCGAGAACATCGCGCACCTCTTGGCCTGGTCGGTTCAGTCGGGTTTGACGGTCGCGCAGATGCTCGAGCGGCCGTTCTACCATCCGGTGCTCGAAGAGGGCGTGCGGACCGCGCTGCGGGTGCTCAATCACGCGCTCGAAATGGGGCCGCAGCCGCCGGCGCGCTGCCTCGACTGCGGCCCCGGCGGGTGATCCGCGCCGGCGGACGCCGAAACGGGCGCGATGCGCCCGAATGTTGACGTGCGGCGCGACATGCGCCCTACAGCAAGCAGGCGCGCGGCGTTGCGGTCGCGTGCGCGCGGTGAAATCAGACGGATCTTCGAAACGTGTCGCTTTTCCTCGTCGTGCTGCTGCCGTTTTTAGGGGCGCTCGTTCCCGCCCTCACGATCCGCGCCGGTCGGACCGTCTGCGCGGTCGCCACCGGCGCGGTGAGCGCGACGGCGTTCGCCCTTCTCATGACCGAGGCGCCTGCGGTCTTCGACGGCCAGACCGTCTTCGCGCGCCTCGAGTGGCTGCCATGGCTGGGACTGAACGCGAATTTCTTTCTTGACGGTCTCGGTCTGCTGTTCGCCGGTCTGATCCTCGGGATCGGCGTTCTCATTATTCTCTATGCGCGCTTTTATTTGTCGAAAAACGACTCGATGGCGCATTTTTACACGTATCTGCTGCTGTTTCAGGGGGCGATGGTCGGCATTGTTTTGTCCGACAATATATTGATGCTGCTGATTTTTTGGGAGCTGACGTCGCTGTCGTCGTTCTTGCTGATCGGCTATTGGCGCCATCTGCCCGAGGGGCGTCAGGGCGCGCGGATGGCGCTCGCGATCACCGGCATGGGCGGTCTGGCGATGATCGGCGGCATGCTGATCCTCGGCGACATCGCCGGCGGGTACGACATTTCGACGATCCTGGAAAATCGCGAGGCGATCCAGGCGTCGCCGCTCTACGCGCCGGCGTTGGCGCTCATTCTGCTAGGCTGTTTTACGAAATCGGCGCAGTTCCCGTTCCACTTCTGGCTGCCGAACGCCATGGCCGCGCCGACCCCGGTGTCGGCCTATCTCCATTCGGCCACGATGGTGAAAGCCGGGTTGTTCTTGATGGCGCGGCTCTGGCCCGTGCTGTCGGGGACCGATCTGTGGTTCTACCTGGTCGCCACCACGGGTCTCGTGACCATGGTGCTCGGCGCGCTGATCGCGCTGTTCAAAGACGATCTGAAAGCCCTGCTGGCCTTTTCGACCGTCAGCCATCTCGGCTTCATCACGATGCTGCTCGGGTTCGGCACGCCGTTCGCCGCGGTCGTGGCCGTCTTCCACATCATCAACCACGCCACGTTCAAATGCGCCTTGTTCATGACCGCGGGCATTGTCGATCACGAGGCGCATACGCGCGACATCAAGCGCCTCGGCGGCTTGCGGCGCCTCATGCCGGCGACGTTCGTGATCGCGACGATCGCCGCCTTGTCGATGGCGGGGATCCCGCTGCTGAACGGCTTTTTGTCGAAAGAGATGATGCTTGAAGAGGCGTCGCGCACGGTCTGGGCGGGGTCGGCCTGGCTCACGCCGGTGTTGGCGACCGTCGGCGCGCTGCTCTCGGTCGCGTATTCGCTGCGCTATGTGGCGCATGTGTTCCTCGGCCCCGAACGCGCCGACTATCCGGCGACGCCCCACGACCCGCCCTTCGGCATGTGGGCGGCCCCGGCGTTCCTGGCGGTTTTGGTCGTGTTGATCGGGATCGCCCCGGCGGCGATGGTCGGCGGCCTGGTCGCGACCACGTCTCAGGCGGTGATCGGCGGCGAGCTGCCCTACTACTCGCTGAAGATCTGGCACGGGTTCACGCCGGCGCTGTTCATGTCGATCATCGCCGTGCTCGGCGGCGCCCTGCTGCTGGCGGCCTATCGCCCGGCCGAAGCCTTCTGGCGCGCCGCGCCGCGGCCCGAGGCGAAGGCGATCTTCGACGCGATCGTCGAGGGCGCGGCGCGCGCCAGCCGAGGGCTGACGGACGCGCTGCACAACGGCGCGATGACGCGGTACGGCGCGATTTTCACCGTCGCCGTGGTCGCCGCCGGCGCCGCCGCGTTCTTCGGCGGCGCGCTCGGCGCGCCGGCGCGCGCCCCGTTGCCGATCTCGTTCGCGCCCGCTGTCGGATGGCTGCTGCTGGTGGTCAGCGCCGGCTGCATGATCGCCTTCCACCATAACCGCTTTCTGGCGCTCGTCCTGATGGGCGTCATCGGCGTCATCGTCTCGCTCGGCTTCGCCTATATGTCGGCGCCGGACCTCGCTTTGACGCAGATTTCGGTCGAGGTGGTCACGATCATCCTGTTGCTGCTCGCGCTCAACTTCCTGCCCCAAGAAACGCCCCGAGAAAGCTCGCTCGCCAGACGCCTGCGCAACGCGGCGATTTCGGTGGTCGGCGGCCTCGGCGTCGGCGGTCTCGTCTACCTCATGATGATCGGCGATTTCTCCGAGCCGACGATCTCGGCCTTTCACTTGGAGAATTCGAAGTCGGGCGGCGGCGGCACCAATGTCGTCAACGTGATCCTGGTCGATTTCCGAAGCTTTGACACGTTCGGCGAGATCATCGTGTTGGGCATCGCGGCGCTGGTCATCTACGCGGTGACCGAGACGCTGCTGCGCGGCGAGACGGGCAGGCGTCTGGCGCTGTGGGCGCCGCCGACGGAAAGCGCCGGCGACCGCCATCCGCTCATGATGGTGGTGGCGACGCGCGTGATGATGCCGATCGCCCTGATGGTGGGCGTGTTCATCTTCTTGCGCGGGCATAACGAGCCCGGCGGCGGGTTCATCGCCGGCCTGATCGTCGCCATCGCGCTGCTTATGCAATATATGGCCAGCGGCTTCGCCTGGGCCGAGGCCCGCCAGCGCTATCCGTATCACGGGATCATCGCGGCCGGGATCCTGGCCGCGGCGCTGACCGGGCTGGGGGCGATCGTGGCCGGCCGACCGTTCCTGACGAGCGCCTTCGGCTATTTCCAGATCCCCCCGATGGAGGAGTTCGAGCTCGCCACCGCGATGGCCTTCGACGTGGGCGTGTTCCTGACCGTGGTCGGGGCCGTGATGCTGGCGCTCGA
>CAZBIG010000249.1:0-5104 GCA_964491865.1 uncultured Neomegalonema sp.
CGCTCCGGGCGCTCTACTTCTCAGCCGCGGCGGCCGCCGGCCGCCGGGCCCCACGGGGCTTGCTTCGCGAGACGTTTGAGAGGGGGGTCGCCATGGCCGATCCGGAGTTCGACTACGATCTGTTCGTCATCGGCGGCGGCTCGGGCGGAGTGCGCGCCGCGCGCATCGCCGCGCAACACGGCGCCAGCGTCGCCATCGCCGAGGAGTTCCGCTTCGGCGGCACCTGCGTGATCCGCGGCTGCGTGCCGAAAAAGCTGATGGTCTACGCCTCGAGCTACGCCGAGCATTTTGAGGACGCCGAGGGCTTCGGCTGGCGCGTCGGCGAGCGCGCCTTCGACTGGGCGCGGTTCGTCGAGCGCAAGGACGTCGAGATCGCGCGGCTCGAGGGGGTGTATCGGCGCAATCTGCAGAACTCGGGCGTCGATCTGCACGAGTGCCGGGCCGTCGTCACCGGCCCGCACACCGTCCGCCTCGCCGATCACGGCCGGGAGATCAGCGCGAAGCACATCTTGGTGGCCGTCGGCGGCCGCCCGTTCGTGCCCGATTTCCCCGGCAGCCAATACGCGATCACGTCGAACGAGATTTTCCATCTGGCGACCTTGCCGAAGCGGATGCTGATCGCGGGCGGCGGCTACATCGCCTGCGAATTCGCGGGCGTCATGAGCGGCTTGGGCGTCGAGGTGACGCAGATCTACCGCAAGGAGCAGATCCTGCGCGGGTTCGACGAGGACGTGCGCAATCACGTGCAGGCCGAAATGGCCGCCAAAGGGGTGAAGTTCATTTTCGACAAGGTGCTGGACCGGCTGGAGAAGACCGAGACCGGGCTGGTGGCGCATGTGGTCGACGGTCAGGCGATCGAGATCGATCAGGCGTTGTTCGCCACGGGGCGTCGGCCGAACACCGACGGGCTCGGGCTCGACAGCGCGGGCGTCAGCCTGGGCCCGGGCGGCGAGATCCCGGTGAACGCCTATTCGCAGTCCGAGGTCCCGTCGATCTACGCGGTCGGCGACGTGACCGATCGGGTGAACCTCACGCCGGTCGCGATCCGCGAGGGCCACGCCTTCGCCGACACCGTGTTCGGGGCCAAACCGACGCAGCCGGACCACGCGCTGATCCCGACCGCGGTCTTCACCCAGCCCGAGATCGGCACGGTCGGGCTGACCGAGGCCGAGGCGCGCGCCCAGGGGGACGTCGAGATTTATCGCAGCGCCTTCCGGCCCATGGTGCACACGCTTTCCGGGCGCGAAGAGCGGATGCTGATGAAGTTGGTGGTCGCGACCGAGGCGCGCACGGTGCTGGGCGCGCACATCGTCGGTCACGGGGCGGCGGAGATGGTCCAGTGCTTGGGCGTCGCCATTAAAATGGGCGCGACCAAAGAGGATTTCGACCGCACCATGGCGGTGCATCCGACCGCCGCCGAGGAATTGGTGACCATGCGCACGCCGGTGTCGTCCTGAGCCGACGCCAGCGCTGAGCATCGCATTTCGACCGAAAAGAGCTGCGCCGCCCGCGATTTGCAGGGGCGCGCGCCGCCGTTGCGGTTGAACCGCGCTCGGCGGGCCCCAAATCTGCGGCATTCCCGACAACGCCGAACTCGCGTATGCGCCGTCGGCGGTGACAGTGTTTGGTCGAGAGGACTTCGATGCCGTGGAGCAATAACACCGGCGGACCGCAGGGTTCCGGGCCGCGATCGCAGGGACCCTGGGGCGGCGGCGGCCGCGGCAACGGCGGCGGCCCCTGGGGCGGCGGCGGTCCAGGTCGCGGCGGCGGCGGGGGCGGCGGCGGCCAAGGCCCCAACATCGACGATCTGTTCAAAAAGGGTCAGAGCCAGCTGAAGAACGTGCTGGGCGACGGCAAGGGCGGCGGCGTCGGCGGCGTGATTTTCGCGATAATCGTCGCGCTTGGCGCCTGGGTCTACGCCTCGATCTACATCGTCGAGCAGCCCGAGCAGGCGGCGGTGCTGACCTTCGGCAAGCTCGACGAGGTGAAGGGGCCGGGGCTGTTCTTCGCGCCGTGGCCGATCCAGCGCGCCGAAATCCGCGCCGTGACGCGCGAGAACACGATCAACATCGGCTTCCGCACCGGCTCCGAAGCCGGTCGTAGCCGGAACATCAGCGAAGAAAGCCTGATGTTGACCGGCGACGAGAACATCATCGATATCAATTTCCAGGTCGTCTGGAATATTCGCGAGCTGGACAAATTTCTGTTCAACCTCGCCGAGCAGGACACCACGATCCGCGCGGTGGCCGAGTCGGCGATGCGCGAAGTCGTGGGTCGGTCGCAACTCGCGCCCTTGCTGAACCGAGACCGCGCTCAGCTGGCGCGCGAGGTGGAGGAACTGATCCAATCGACGCTCGACGAGTACGACTCGGGCGTGAACATCGTGCGCGTCACGCTCGACCGAGCGGATCCGCCGCCGGAAGTGCGCGACGCCTTCCTGGACGTTCAGGCCGCCGAGCAGGACCGCGACACCGAATTGAAGCGCGCTCAGGCGCAGGTGAACGAGCGGCTCGCCGCGGCGCGCGGGACCGAAGCGCAGGTCGTGCAGGAAGCCGAAGCGTATCGGGCGCGCGTCGTCGCCGAAGCGCAGGGCGAGGCGGCGCGCTTCACGGCGGTTTACGAAGAGTATCGCAACGCTCCGGAGGTCACGCGGAAGCGCCTCTACCTCGAGACCATGGAGCGCGTGTTCGGCGACATCGACAAGGTGATCATCGATCAGGGCCAGTCGTCGAGCAGCGGCGTGGTGCCTTACCTGCCGCTCGACCAGCTCCGCCGCACGAACCAAGCGCGCGCCGAATAAACGCGACAGCGAAACAGGAACGAATTGATGCGCTTTCTTCCAATTCTGGTGCTTCTGATCGGTGTCGGCGTGGCCGTCGGGCTGTCCTGCGTGTATATCGTGGACGAACGTCGCCAGGTGCTGCTGCTCGAGTTCGGTCGCGTCAAACAGGTGGTGAACCGCGCGGTGCCGGTCGAAGCGGTCGACATCGAGCTGCGGGGCCCGGACGGCGGCGGTCGACTGGTCGATGTGCCGGTGCCAACGCTGCCGACGATCGGGGCGAAGTTCCACGGGCTGACCGTGGCGCGCCTCGACGCGCAGACGCGCGGCCGGTTTGAGAACGCGCCGGCGGCGGACGGCTTGCTGGTGCTCGCGATCGACGCGAACGGCGGGGCGTCGGATCTCGACGTGCAGGTCAACGACGTGATCGTCACGATCGAACAACAAGCGGCGACCGAGGTCGCGCGCGCCGTCGTCGACGGGTCCTACGCCGCGCCGCAGAACGTGGACACGATCTCGCTGGGCCTGAGACGCGGCGACGACGGTCAAGTGCGCTCGGTCGAGGTCCCGATCGACGAGACGCTCGGCCAGGGCGCCAAGCTGCTGTCCCTCACCGCCGCGCCGCTGACCGACGCTCTGCGCGCGCAGTACCAGACCGTCGAGGGCGTCGAGGGGCTGGTGGTCACGGCCCTCGATAAAGGCGGCCCCGCGGCCCAAATCGGCATCCAGATCGGCGACGTCATCACGGAAATCGACGGCGTCGACGCGGCCGACGTCGAAGAGGCGCTCGCGGTGGTCGCGGACGCTCGGTCGAAGCTCGACACCGCCAGCTTGATCGGCCGCGATTACGCCGAAAGCAACGTGGAGGAGATCGCGGGCCCGGGCCTTTACTTCAAACTGCCGCCGCCGCTGAACGACGTCGTCGAGTTTGAAAAGCGCATCCTTGCGCTCGAGACCCCCGACTTGGAGGTGACGCCGCTCGACAACCGTCGTCTGGTGGTGAACGCGTTCGCGCGTTGGCGCATCATCGACCCGCTCCTGTTCCGCGAAGCGGTGGTGGTGCAGTCGGCCGGCGAACAACGTCTCGAAGAGATCTTGACCGACGGGCTTCGCGAGGTGCTCGGCAAGGTGAACTCAGACACGATCCTGTCGGCCGACCGCGCTTCGCTGATGCGCCAAATCCGCGAGAATTCGAGCCCGCGCGCGCGCGAATTGGGCGTCGACATCGTCGACGTCCGGATCCGGCGCGCCGACTTGCCCCAGCAGAACCTGCAAGCGACCTATGAGCGGATGCAGGCGGAGCGCCAGCAGGAGGCCCGCGACGAGCGCGCCCGTGGTCGCGAAGCCGCGCAGATCCTGGTGGCGAAGGCCGAACGCCAGGCGATCGAGCTCGAATCCGAGGCGCGCCGTCAGGCGGAGGTCATCCGCGGCGAGGCTGACGCGCGGCGGAACCGGATCTTCGCCGAGGCGTACGGCAAGGACGAAGAGTTCTTCGCGTTCTACCGGTCTCTGCGCGCTTACGAAAACGCGCTTCGCGGCCGAAACTCGTCGATCGTGCTGTCGCCTGACAGCGAGTTTTTCGAGTATCTTGACGGCGACGGCGCGGCGGGCCGGTCGGCCAACTGAGCCCGGCCCGACCGGTCGAGGTGTCGGCTGGCCGACGCCGACCGCGCTGAACAGACTCGGGGGTCGAAAGGCCCTCGCGATCGGGGTCGCGGGGGCGAGGCTTGGGCGGCGCGCGAGATGGCGCGCGTCGCGCGGTTTCAAGCCGCCAGTTTCAGGAGGATAACCCGACGATGCGCTTCGTCTCACTTCGCGCCGCCGCCCGCGCCTGGGTCGCAGGGGCGGCCCTCGCCGCCGCAGGCGGCCTGCTCTTCGCGCCGAACGGCGCCGAGGCGCGGCCGGTGCCCGGCAGCTTCGCCGACTTGGCCGAGAGCCTGTCGCCCGCGGTAGTCAACATCTCGACGGCGCAGACCGTCACCCGCCCGCGCGGGGGCTCGCCCTTCCCGCCCGGATCCGAGCTCGAAGATTTCTTCCGTGATTTCTTCGAGCGCCGGGGCGGCGGCGGCGACGGTCCGCAACAGCGGCGCGTGAACTCCCTCGGATCAGGCTTCGTGATCGACGCTGAAGGGTTCGTCGTCACCAACAATCACGTCATCGAGAACGCCGACGAGATCGAAGTCACCTTTCCCGACGGCGCGACTTTCCCGGCCGACCTGATCGGTCGCGACCCGAAGACCGATCTGGCGCTGTTGAAGATCGCCTCGGACCAGGAATTTCCGTTTGTCGGCTTTGGAGACAGCGACGCGATCCGCGTCGGCGACT
>CAZBIG010000250.1:0-5090 GCA_964491865.1 uncultured Neomegalonema sp.
ACGGTACCGATAACGGTCGCGATTCGAGGCTGCGCCACGCCCTGGGCCAGGAGCGCTCCGTCTACTCCGCCGCGGCGGGCGGCGCCAGAGGCTTCGCGTCGGCGTCCGCCTCGGATGCGGCCGGCGGGAGCGGCGGCAGCGCCGCGCGCGGATCGTCGGCGTACACTTGATCGCCGGCCGCGATCCCCAGCGCCGCCGCGCGCCCGCCCGCGATCTCGAGCACGGTCCGCACCGGCGCGCCCGACGGGATCGGCGTTTCATCCAACGGCGTCGCCTCGGCGTGCGCGCGCACGATCCGCCCCTCGGCGTCGATGAACAGCATGTCGAGCGGGATGAACGTGTTCTTCATCCAGAACGAGGCCGGCTGCGCGCGCGGATAGACGAACAGCATGCCCTGGTCCGGCGCCAAGGCGCGGCGAAACATCAGGCCTCGATTGCGCGCCGCCGCCGTCAGCGCGAGTTCGACGGCGAAGCGGCGCAGGCGCCCGTCGCGCGTGCGCACCGCCACGGTCGCCCAAGGCAGCGCCGCGCCGTCCGACGCGGCGGAGGCGCCCCCGGAGGCTCCCCCGGAGGCTCCCCCGGGCGCGGCGAACTCCTTCACTTGCGCCAAGAGCGCGCCCGGCCGCGCGCCCGCCGTCGCGCCCAACAGCGCGGCCGCCCCCAGCACGAGCGCCCCGCGCCGCGAGGTCGCGCGCGCGCTCACCGGGCGTCTCCGGCGCGCCGGCCCGCGCCCGGACGGCCGAGCGCCGCCAGCGCGTCCCCGACCGCCAGCGCCAGCAGCGCGGCGTAGCTCGAGCTCAGCAACTCGGGCGCGACCCAGAGCGCCCCGACCGCGACGCCGGCGCACGAGATCGACAGCGCCGCGTCCAACCCGGTCCGCGCCGGGCGCCAAGCCGCGTCGACCAACGCCAGCGCCGCCGCCGCCAGCGCCAGCCCCTCGCCCAGCGACAGGGGCAGCGCCTCGGCGAACGGCCAGATCTCGGGCGACGGCGCGCGCATCGGCGCGGCGCTCCCGCCGCCCGCGACCACGGCGAAATAGCCGACGACAAAAAGGAACACGACGGGTATTCTCGGCGGCATGCGATCCGGTTCCCTTCTCGCCGCCGCAGCGGCCCGACGCGACGCGCCCGAAGCGTCGTCGCCGCCCCGCGTCCGAACCGCGCCGCCGGTCGCGGCCGGGCTGACGCTCGCCCTTTTGGCGCTGGGCGGGTGCGGCACGCTGCCGCCCGCGCCCGAACGCACGGTGCTCGCGGGGAGCGATATCGGCCTCAAGACCCTCACGCAACCGCCCGCGCCGCCCGAGATCGTCGCGCGGTCTCCGGCCGATCCGCCGCTCGCGGCGGCGGGCGCCAGCGAAGACCGTTTGGCCGCGTTGGCCGGCCGCGAGCGCGCCGAACGGCGCCCGGGGCCGGAGATCGCGTTTTTCTTCGAGTCCCCGCTCGGCCGGGCCTACCTGGCCAGCGGCCGCGGCAAGGCGTTGGCGCGCGGCGCGCCGGCCGACAGCTGCCCGGCGCTCGGCGCGTCGCTCGATCAGACGTCGCCGCGGGCCGCGGCGGAACAAGCTCTGGCGCGCTGCCTGGATGCGCGGCCGGCCGGCGCCGAGCTCCGCTGCGGGTGTCGTCTGATCGCCGCGGGCGACGTGCTGCTGGCCCCGCCCGAGACCTTCGCCTACGCGCGCGCCATCGGCGGCCGCTTGATCGCTCGGCTGGACGGCGACCGGATCGACGCGCCGGTGGTGATCGACGGTCCGGACCATACGGAGACCGGCGCGCGCGGCCCGAGGCGCGTGCTGCTGCGCAGCCCCTCCGGCCCGGTCGGCGCGCTGGCGCTCGACGCAGACGGCGGCGCGACGCTCGACCTCGGCGCGCGCCGCCTCTCCGGCGCTTGGGCCCCGGAAGGGTTCCGGCGCGGGCGTCTGGCCGGCGCGATTTCGCTGAGCGGCGCGGACGGGTCCCGCGCGCTCGTGCTGATCGGCTACGAGCCCGCCGAGATGGCCGCGCGGCGCGACGAGCTGCTCGCGGGAACCGAGCTGCGCTAAGGCCAAGGCGCGGCGCGGGACCCGGCCGAGGCCTCAGCCGGCCCCGCAGCCGCCCCGGTCGCTTTCGACCCGGGTCCAGCTTTCGGTGCGTCCGAACACGGCGAGCCCCACATAGCCGCGCAGATCGAGGGTCCGCGGCCCGGTCGCCCGAAAGGTTCCGCGATAGGTCGCGCCGTCGTTCGGATCGTAGAGCGCGCCGCCCGCCCAGACGCCGCTCGAGACGCGCGAAAACCCCGAGATCAACCGCAAGCCGCAAATCGGGCGCGCCCGCAGGCTCGGGTCCGAATTGGCCTTGTCATGTTTCGCGCTCCCGTCCTCGAAGCGCGGCTCGGAGAGCCAGACGATCGCGCCGCAGGCCTGGGCGGGCGCGTCGGCGCATGGGCCGATCTCGATAATCGCCTCTTGAGACGCGGTCAGCCAGAAGCCGAAAGCCGGGTCCGGACCGTCGCCGTCGGCGGCGGCGCTCGAGCCCGACGCCAGCGCCAGCGCCAGCAGGATCGCGAAAAGTCGGCGCGCTCTCATCCGTCGGCTCCCATTTGCGGCCCGAACCCCCCGGCGCGGCAACGCGCGCGAAACCGTTCCGGGGCATAAGAGGGGGCGCGCGGACGCGTTCAAGGCGCGGGCCGCGCGACGGCTCGCGAACGCGCACGCGGCCGCGATCGAGCCGTGTGCGACTCCGCGGCCTCGAGGCCCTAAATACCCGAGGTCGGAGCGGCGCGCTCCGCAACAGCAAGGGCGACGGCATGGCGAAACACGCTCACCGCAGCGCGCGGCACACGAAATCGATCAATCTCGCCCTGCAGGGAGGCGGCTCGCACGGGGCCTTCACCTGGGGCGTGCTCGACAAGTTGTTCGAGGACGGCCGGATCTGGATCGAAGCGATCTCGGGCACCTCGGCGGGGGCGATGAACGCCGTCGTGGCGTCTCAGGGCATGTATGAAAACGGCGGCGACGGCGCGCGCGAGGCGCTCGAGACATTCTGGCGCGCCGTGTCCGAGGCGGGCCGCCTCAGTCCGGTGCAGCGCACGCCTTGGGACATCCTGACCGGGAACTGGTCCCTCGACCGATCGCCCGGCTATGTGATGATGGATTTGCTCAGCCGCCTGTCCTCGCCCTACGAGCTGAACCCGCTCGGCTTGAACCCGCTGCGGGACCTGCTCGAAAACCAAGTCGACTTCGAAAAAGTCCGCGATTGCCAAGATATGGAGATCTACTTGTCGGCGACGAATGTCGAGACCGGCAAGGTGCGCGTCTTCAAGCGCCACGAGATCTCGCCGGATGTCGTCATGGCGTCGGCCTGCCTTCCCTTCATGTACCACGCCGTTGAAATCGAAGGCGAGCCCTATTGGGATGGCGGCTACATGGGGAACCCAGTTTTGTTTCCCTTTATTTACAACAGCCCCAGCCCAGACATCGTGATCGTGCAGATCAATCCGGTCCGACGCGACGGGACGCCGCGCACCGCCCGAGACATCTTAAACCGGGTCAACGAGATCACCTTCAACAGCTCATTGTTGAAAGAACTGCGCGCGATCGATTTCGTGGGGCGCCTGATCGAAGACGGCAAGCTGGCGACCAATGATTATCGCAGCATGAACGTGCATATCATCCAGTCGCGCAAAGAAATGCGGAAGCTTGACGCTTCGTCTAAACTGAACGCTGAATGGGCGTTCCTGAAGCATTTGCGCGACATCGGGCGGCGGTCGGCCGAGAAATGGATCGCGAAGCATTTCGACGATATCGGCCGGAAGTCGACCGTGGACCTGCGCGAGATGTTCGACGGCCAGGGCGTCTGACGGCGGCCGCGTCGCCGGACGCGGGTCACTGGTCGTCTTGAGCGCGCGCTCTCGCGCCGACGGCGCTACGCTCGGCGGGGCGGCGCGGCCAGACGGGATCGCGCGAAACGGAGGATCGACCGGCGTGACCCTCAGCGTTTTCGACATGTTCAAGATCGGCGTCGGCCCGTCGAGTTCGCACACCATGGGGCCGATGACCGCCGGGGCGCGCTTTCGCCGAGAACTCGCGGCGCTTCTGACCGCCCGCGGCGACACCGCGGACCCGATGCGGCTGACCTGCCGGCTCTACGGCTCTCTGGCATGGACCGGGCGCGGCCACGCCACCGACCGCGCGGTGCTGCTCGGCCTGTGCGGGGTGTTGCCCGACCAGTATGACGCGGATCAGGCGGCGGCGCTCGAGCGGACCGCCGCGTCCGAGGGCCTGGTCCCACCCGAAGGGCCGATCACGCTGCTGTTCGATCCCGCGCGCGATCTGGTTTTCGACTTCGACACGACGCTCGACGCCCATCCGAACGCGCTGAGCCTGGCCGCGACCCGCGCCGCCGAGGGGCCGATGGCCGGCGAGGTCATGCTTGAACAGACCTATTTCTCGATCGGCGGCGGCTTCGTGCTCGAGGCCGCCGAGATGGCCGCCGCCGCCGAGGGGCCGCTCGAAGCGGCCGCCGCGCAGACGTCGTCGGCGCGTTACCCGTTCCGCTCGGCCGCCGAGCTGTTGGCGATCGCGGCCCGCGAAGGCCTGTCGATCGCCGACATCGGCCGCGCCAACGAAGCCGCGTTGGCCCGGGCGCGCGGCGAAGACCCCGAGGCGCTCGACGCCCGTCTCGACGCCGTGATCGACGCGATGTTCGCCTGCGTCGCGCGAGGGCTCGAGACCCGCGGCGCGCTGCCCGGCAAGCTCAACGTCCAGCGCCGCGCGCCGGGATTGCGCGACAGCCTGCGCGACGGTCGGAACGCCTTGCAGCCCCACGCCGCCACCGACTGGCTGATGGTCTATGCGATGGCGGTGAACGAAGAGAATGCGGCGGGCGGCAAAGTCGTGACCGCGCCGACCAACGGCGCGGGCCGCGTGGTGCCCGCCGGCCTCAAATATTACCTCCACCACTGCATCGGCGCCGATCGCGCCGGCGCGCGCCAGTTCCTGATGACCGCCGGCGTGATCGGGGCGCTGATCAAGGCGAACGCGTCGATCTCGGGCGCCGAGGTCGGCTGCCAGGGCGAAGTGGGCTCGGCGTCGGCGATGGCGGCCGCGGGCTTGG
>CAZBIG010000251.1:0-5055 GCA_964491865.1 uncultured Neomegalonema sp.
GCAGATTCACCGCCGGGCTCCGGGTTCAGCTGGATGAAAGTCGGGGGTCACAGCAGTCTCAGCCGAACAGCGCCTGGAACACGAGCCCCGACAGGATCGCGCCGCCCACGCCGAACGCCAGATAGGCGGCGAACACCGGGCGCTTCACCAAGCTCCAGACCGCGGCCATCGCCGGGATCGAGCTGACCGCGCCCGCGACCAGGAAGGCCAGCGCCGCGCCGGGCTGCATCCCCTGGGCCACCAGCCCGGCCACCATCGGCGGCGCCGCCGAGCCGTTCAGATAGGCCGGCATGCCGACAAAGGCCGAGATCACGATCGGCGCGAGCCCCTCGCCGCCCACCACCGACGCCACCGCCTCGGCCGGGACATAGGTGATCAGCGCCGCTTCCAGCAGATAGGCGAGCGCGAGCCAGCGCAGCAAAAACACCGCCTGGGTCGCCGCCGTCTCGCGGAACCGCGCCGTGCGCGCCGGCTCGGTCCAGAACCGCCAGACCGGCCGGCCCGAAAATGGCGAGGGCCCGCAGCCGCAGCGCTTGGTCTGGGCGTCGCGGAGGGGATCGGCGAACGCGCCGCCCGCCGCCAGCGCCCGGACCGCGAAGCCGCCCGCGACGCCGATCGCCACCGCCGCGGCGGTTTTGGCGAGCGCGAACTCCCAGCCGAGCGCGCCGGCGGTGATCAGGAACTGCGGCGGATCCATCAAGGGCGAGCTGAGCCAAAAGGCCATCACCGCCGCGAGCGGCGCGCCGAGCGCCAGCAACGCCGCGATGAACGGGATCACCTCGCACGAGCAAAACGGCGCGAGGCCGCCCACCAGCGCGGCGAGCAGGATCATCCGGGTCTGAGAGCCGGTGAAGACCCGCGCCACCAGCGCCTCGGCCCCGGTCGCCTTCAGATAAGCGAGCAAGCCGACCGCGATCGCCACATAGACGGCCGTTCGGGCCAGGGCGGCGAGCGCGATCGCCATGAAGCCCTCGAACGCCGCCGGGTCGAGCGCCAGCACCGTCAGCGGGATGGCCGCGATCACGACCAACAGCCAGTCGATCCGGAGCCGGGCGCCCCAGAGATCGGTCAGGGATTTTGAAAGAGCGGTCATAGCGCGTCTCCGTAAAGAGCCCGATCGGACGGGCGTGGACAGCGTCGTTCAGGCGCCCGGCGAAGCGGGCGCGATCGATCCGCCGCTCGACGAGCGGTCGGCGGCGGCGCGGCCGAGGGCCGAACGGTCGAGGGGAGAACGGTCGAGGGGAGAACGGTCGAGGGCCGAACGGTCGACAAAAGCGCGGCCGCCGTCGCGCCCGGCCAGGGCCGCGGCGACCAGAAACACCGCGCCGCCCGCCAGGGCCGCCGCCAGAGCCAGCGACAGCACCGCGTCGGCCCCGCCCAGATCCCAGGCCCGAGCGGCCAGCAGCGGCGCCAGCGCCGAGGCGCCGAGATACGGCAAGGCCAAACGCCCCGACACGACCCCGAAGCCCGCGCGGCCGAGCAGATCCGCAGCGACGGTCGGGCGCAGGATGCTGGTCAGCCCGAAGCCCGCGCCCTGCAGCGCCGCGAACGCCGCCACCAGGGCCAGCGCGCCGTCCGACCAGAGCAGCGCGGCCGCGGCGGCGGCCACCGACGCGAAGCTGAGCGCCGCCAGCGCCAACGGCGACCACCCCGCGCCGAAACGCGCCAGCGCCAGCCGGCCGGCCGCCTGCATCGGTCCGATCGCCGCGGCCGCGGCCACGGCTGCCCCGCCAGAGACCGCTTTCGCGTCCAAAATCGCCAGCAGATGGCTGATCAGCGCGTTGTGATTGAGCGCCATGGCCGCGAAGGCGAGACCGATCAGCCAGAAAGCCGGCCGCCGCAACGCCGCGCGCGCCGCCGCGCGATCCCGCGCGTCGTCCCGCTTCGCCGTGCGCGCCGCGACGCAGTCGCGCTCGAGGCGCCCGCCGGCCCACCAGAACAGCGGCGCCGCGACGCCCGCGATCAGGGCGGCGAAACCGAGCGCGGCGGCGCGCCATCCCGCCGCGTCGGCCAAAAGAGCGGCCGCCGGAAAGGCGAGCGTCCCGGCGAACCCTGCGACGAGCGTCACCTTGGTGATCGCCGCCCGAGCGTCGGCGCCGCAAAGCCGGGTGAGCAGCGCGAAACAGGCTTCGTAAAGACAGCCCGCCGTCGCCAGGCCGATCAGCGTCCAGACCGCGTAGAACTCGAGGACCGTCTCGACCCGCGTCAGCAGCGCCAACAGGGCCGCGCCCGCGAGCGCCGACCCGGTCATGAGCGCGCGCCCGCGTCCGCGGTCGACGAGCCGCCCCGCGATCGGCGCGCCCAGCGCCGAAGCGGCCACCGCCAGCGTCAGTCCGAAGGCCAGATCGGGCTTGCTCCAGCCCGTCGCCGCCTCCCACCGCAGCATCAGCGCCGCGAACAGATAGAACAGTCCCGCCCAGACGATGGTCTCGGCGACCGCCAGCGCCCAGACGGGGCCGACGCGGCGGGCGCGCGCGCCGCCGGTCGCGTCTCCGGGGGAGGCGCTTCCGAAGCAGGCGTCCCCTGGGGCGGCGTCCCCTGGGGCGGCGCCTCCTGGGGCGGCGTCTCCTGGGGCGGCGTCTCCTGGGGCGGCGTCTCCTGCGGCGGCGCCTCCGGCGATCGCGTCGCTTCGGGGCGCGTCGCCTCGGGTGGCGTCGTCTCCGGGCGCGTCGCCTCGGGCGTCGTCTTCGGTCGCGCGGCCGCGGGTCACGCGGCCGCTCCGGCGCGGGCGCTCGGCAGGGTCTCGGGATCGCGCGTCGCGATCCGCAAATCGGGCCGCGGCAGCTTTTTCGCGACGCCCCGCTTGCGGCCGATCGGCACGGGCTCCGAGAAATGGCTGATCTCGACCGCGCCGAAACCGGTGTCGAACCGCAACCCGCGGCCGCAGCTCATGGCCACGCGTCGCCCGCCGGCGGGGTTCAACCCCTCCTCGATCCGCGCGCCCAGGCTGTCGCCCCATTTCAACGCATGGGCGAGATCCCAGAACACCAGACGCCCGTCCGGCTCGAAGGCCAGCCAGCAATGCATGTCGTCGGTCGCGGTCTTTTCCGGATGGAACCAATAACCGGCGACGTACTGGCCGCGGATCCCGAGGCTGCGCGCGGCCGCCAACACGTAAGTATTGATGTCGATGCACGAGCCGCGGGTGGTCCCGCAGAGACGGGGCACGCTGTCGCGCCCGGCGTTCACCCGCTCGGCTCCGTGGCCGTAGGCGAACACCGACGCGGCGTGATCGATGAGCCGCCGCAGCTGGGCCCGTTGATCCTCGGCCCCCTCGGCCGCCGCGCGCGCCAGCTCGGCGAGCTCGGGCGCGGCGCGGGTGTGGCGGTTGTCTTCGACCCGCCAGGTCCAGTCGGGAGCCGCGTCGTCGGTCAGCGCCACCGCGTAGCGCAGCCGCAGCGGCGCGTCGGCCCGCGGCGTCAGGAGATAGGCGCGGCAGCCGCTGTTCAGCGCCCCGATCTCGCGCGCCGCCGACACGCCCTCGGCCTCGAAGGCGTGGAAGCGCTGGCCCCAATGGTCGAAGGGCCTCGGGGCCAACAGCGCCTCGACGCCCGCGCCCAGACCGTCGGGCCACGTGATCTCGATGTCGCGGATCATGCCGCCGTCTCCCCTGAAGACGCCGCGCCGTCGTCGACGCAGCATTCGCGTGTCAAAAAATCCGCCAGCGCCTCGACCCGGCCGAAGGCGGCGCGGCAGATCAGGCTGCGGCCGTCGCGCTCTTGGGTGAGCAGGCCGCATTGGCTCAGGAATTTGAGATGATGGCTCAGCGTCGAGGCCGGCAGTTCGAGCGCCGCCTGCAGGGCGCCGACGGTCATGCCGCTCGGTCCGGCGCGCACCAAGCGCCGGATCACGGCGAGCCGCGCTTCCGAGCCGAGCGCCGCGAAGGCCTGGGCCGCGTCGAGCGGATCGAGCGGCGCCGGGCGCAGCAGCTCGGGCGTGGTCGCGCGCGGCTCGGCCTGGGGCCGGCGCGCGGACGTGTCTGAGTTCTTCGATTCCATGTTTCTAGAAATATCGATTTTTCTACGCCGGCGCAAGGGGGGCCGCGCGCCGAACGCGCCGGCGCGCGGCTGAGGGCGCGGCGATCGCCTCTGGCGTCCGCCACTCGACGCCGCACATAAAGGGCAGTGTTCAGAAGCGACCTGACGGGAGCGCCATGGCGGCGTCGGCGCGACACAAACTGATCAACAGCCTGCACTCGGGCCTGCTGCTCGGCGGCCTCGCGCTGCTGGTGTGGGCCGCGGTCGGCGCGGTCGCCGATCCGCTGACCGCGCTGCTCGCGTTCGCCGGCTTCGCCGCCGCCGCCCTTCTCGCGCCGCGGGCCCCGAAGGAGATGCTGCTGTCGCTCTATCGCGCCCGGCGGCTCGACCGCGCGGCGTTTCCCGACGGCGTCGCTCTGCTCGACGCGCTGGCGCGCCGAGCCGGGCTGCCGCGGGCCCCGGCCTTCTATTACGTGCCGAGCGCCGCGCCGAACGCGTTCGCGATCGGGACGCGCGACGACAGCGCGGTCGCGGTCAGCGACGGGCTGCTCAGGCTTCTGAACGGACGCGAGCTGGCCGGCGTGCTGGCCCATGAGGTCAGCCATGTGGCGCATGGCGACCTGTGGATCATGGGCCTGGCGGACGCGCTGTCGCGAGCGACCACGCTGTTCGTCTACATCGGCTTGGCGCTGCTGGTCGTGAACCTGCCGCTGCTGCTGGTCGGCGCCGCGGTGGTCAGCTGGTGGTGCCCGATCCTGCTGCTCGCCGCGCCGACCGCCGCCAGTCTGCTGCAGCTCGCCTTGTCGCGGACGCGCGAGTTCGACGCCGATCGCGGCGCGGTCGAGCTGACCGGCGACGCGGCCGGCCTCGCCTCGGCTCTGGTCAAGCTTGAACGGCGCCGGGGCGGGTTTTGGGCGGATCTGCTGCTGCCCGCCCGCAGGATCCCCGAGCCCTCGCTGCTGCGCACCCATCCGCCGACGGCCGAGCGGCTGGCCCGGGTGAAGGCGCCGGCCGGGGCGCCGCCGCCGCGCGGGACGCGCTTTCTCGAGAGCGCGCCCGCGCTGAGGCGCCTCGCGCC
>CAZBIG010000252.1:0-5030 GCA_964491865.1 uncultured Neomegalonema sp.
AGCGCCACCTCGGTCTTGCCGAAGCCCACATCGCCGCAGATCAACCGATCCATCGGACGCCCCGAAGCCAAATCGCCCATCACGTCCGCGATCGACTTCAGCTGGTCGTCGGTCTCTTGATAGGGAAAACGCGCGCAGAATTCTTCGAAGGCGCCGGGATGCGGCTCGACGATCCGCCCTTGCCGCAATTCGCGCTCGGCCGCGACTTTGATCAACTTGTCCGCGATCTCGCGGATCTTCTCCTTCAGCTTCGCTTTTTTGGCCTGCCACGCCCCGCCGCCGAGACGGTCGAGCTGAGCGACCTCTTCCGAGCCGTAGCGCGTCAGCAACTCGATGTTCTCGACCGGCAAGAACAGCTTCGAGCCGCCGTGATATTCGATCGCCAAACAGTCATGGGGCGCGCCCATCACTTCGAGGGTCTGCAAGCCTTGATAGCGCCCCACCCCGTGCTCGACATGGACGACCAAGTCGCCGACGAGCAGGCTCGAAGCTTCGGCGAGGAAATTGTCGGCCTGGCGCTTCTTTTTGGCGCGTCGGATCAATCGGTCGCCGAGCACGTCCTGCTCGGACACCACGGTGAGCGCGTCGGTCTCAAACCCGCTTTCGAGCGGCCAGACCAACAGCGCGACCGGCGGGGCCGCCGCGTCCACGCCCCCGGTCTCGAGCCGCGTCCCCTTCCCGGCGGCGGCGTCGGCCCAGCTCGCCGCGAGCCGCAGGTCGGACAGCCCATGATCGGCGAGGACGGTCGCCAGCCGATCGCGGGCCCCGTCCGAATAGGTCGCGACGACCACCCGTTTGCCGTCTGCGGCGCGCGCCTCGAGGTGACGCGCGAACGCTTCGAACAAACGCCCGTCCTCGCGCTTGCGCTCTTCGGCGAAATCGCGCCCGATCCGTCCGCCCGCGTCGATCACCCCCGGGCCTGGCGGCGCGCGATGCGGCGAAAACCGGCGGATCGGCCGATCGGCGAGCGCCGCCTCGAAATCGGCTTCGGGCAGATAGAGCGCTTCGGGGGGCAAGGGTTTGTACACTTGCCCGGCGCGCAGGCCGAGGCTGGGGCTCGCCTCGGACAGCGCGTCGCGGCGCGCCTCGTAATGATCCACGACCGTCTCCCAGCGCGACAGACGCGCCGCGTCGACCTGGTCGTCGAACGACACCAGCGCCCCCGGCGCATAGTCGAAGACGGTCTCGAGCCGATCGTGAAACAGCGGCAGCCAATGCTCCATGCCCTGGAAGCGGGCGCCCTCGGACACCGCCGCGTACAACGGATCGCGGGTCCCCGCCGCGCCGAAAGCTTCGCGATAGCCGCGGCGGAACCGGCTGACCGACGCGTCGTCGAGCAGCGCCTCCGAGATCGGCGCGAGTTCGACGCGGTCGGTCTTCTCGATGGTGCGCTGCGTGTCGGCGGCGAAGCGGCGCGCGCTGTCCAACGCGTCGCCGAACAGATCCAGCCGGATCGGGTCCGCCGAGCCCGGCGGGAAGATGTCGATCACGCCGCCGCGCACCGCGAAATCGCCGGGTTCGGTCACGGTCGAGGCGCGCCGGTAGCCGTTTCGGCCCAGATAGCCGATCAGCGCGTCGCTATCGATCCGCTCGCCGACGCCCGCGGTCCAGCTCTGGGCGCGGATGGTCTCGCGCGGCGGCACCCGCTGGAGCGCGGCGTTGACCGTGGCGACCACCACCGCCGGAATGTCGAAGCCCTGAGCCAGCGCGGACAGCGTGGCCAGCCGCTCGGCGACGATTTCGGGGTTGGGCGAGACGCGGTCGTAAGGCAGGCAGTCCCACGCCGGAAACCGCAGCACCGGCAGATCGGGCGCGACCACGCGCAGGGCGTCAGCCAAGTCCGAGGCGCGGCGGTCGTCGCGCGCCACATGCAGCACCGGTCCGGCGGTCTCGGGCCGCGCCTGAGCGCGCTCGACCAGCCTTGCGATCAACAGCGCGTCGAAGCCTTCGGGCGCGCCGCCCACCTTCACCGCGCCCTTCTCTAGCGGCTCGACCTTGCCGCTTAAGGATGTGGACCGCTCGGCCCGGAACGTCGCCATGGGCGTCCTCATAACCAGGAACGGGCCCAACGCCGAAACGCGGGCCTGCTCGCCTGTGCAGCCTGTCGACCTGTCGGTCGACGTCTCTTCGCCGTTCCCCGAAAACCAGCCGCGTCAGCCGCGCCCGTCCTCGGGGAAACTCAACTCCTCGGCCCCAAGCGGCGCGAACGCCGCGTCGAGCGCCGCGCTCGACACCTCGCCGAGCGTCGCCGGCGACCAGGTCGGCGCGTGGTCCTTGTCGATGATCGCGGCGCGGACGCCTTCGCGGAAGTCCGCCGAGCCGACCCGCTCGCGCGCCAGCCGGTATTCGAGGCGCAGCCCGTCCTCGAAGGACAGCGACAGGCCCTCGTGCAGCATGCGCCAGGTCATCGCCACCGACATCGGCGATTTCTTAGCGATCTCGGCCGCCTGCGCGCGCGCCCAGTCGCCGCCGTTCGCCAGCGCGGCGACGGCCGCGTCGATGCTCGGCTGCTCGAAGGCCGCCTCGATCTCGACCGCATGGTCTTTCAGCGCCGACGCCGGCGCCGGCGCGGCCGCCTCGGCCAGGATCTCGCAGATCGCTTGGTCCGCGCTCTCGTCGTCCGCGCCGTAGTCGGCGGCGGCCAACCGATCGAGCACGATGTCGAACGCGTTCGAGCGCAGGTAATAGTCGATCACATGGGCGAACATCGCGTCGCCCGCGTTCAAGCGCGCGCCGGACACGCCCAGCCACCAGCCGATCCGCCGAGGCAAGCGGGGCAAGAAGAACGAGGCCCCGACGTCCGGCACGAACCCGATCCCGACTTCGGGCATCGCGAACATGAGCTTTTCGCCGCCGACCCGATAGCGGCCGTGGATCGAGACCCCCACGCCGCCGCCCATGGTCACGCCGTCGGTTAGCGCGATAAACGGCGTCTTCAACCGTTTTATGCGGCGGTTGAGCCGGTATTCCTCGAGATAAAAGGCGAAGTTCTCGACCTTTTTCTCGGGGCCGTTGTCGTAGAGCCAGCGGATGTCGCCGCCGGCGCAAAAAGCCCGCTCGCCGGCCCCGCGAATAGCGATCGCCTTCACCGCCGGGTCCGCTTCGAAGAGCTGCAGTCGAGCGTCGAGCGCGCGGATCATGCTTTGGGTCAGCGCGTTGAGCTGGGCGGGTCGGTTGAGGGTGATCACCGCCAGCGGGCCGCGCGTCTCGAACAGGATCTCGTCGTCGCTCATGCCGCCCCTTACCGTATCTTGCGCCTCGATCCGTTGGGACCGGACCTGCGCCTCTGGCCGGTTAATGCGCCGCCCAGATGAAAAAGAAAACCCCGATCGACGCCAGGAGCGAGCGGATCAAGTGCAAGCGGCCCCAGCGGCGGAGGATGACGTGGGTGTCCGGCCCGGCGTCGGCCGCCGCATGGTCGCGCAGCGCGTGGCCCGGGGCCCCCATGGCCACCAGCGTGAACACGAACGCCGCCGCCATGAAGCCCGCGCCGACGGCCCATTTGGGATCGGGCTCGGCGAAGGCCGCGGCGACCCCCAAGCCGGCCGAGCAGAGCGCCAGCAGCGCGAGCGCCGGCCCGCCCCGCGACCAGCTCGAGACATAGGCTTGCGCCGCCTGTTGCGGCGGCAGCTTCAACCAGGCCGGCAGCGCCGCGCCCGCCACCCACCACAGCGCGCCCGTCGCGAGGGTCGCAAGAAACCAGGCGTTCATTCCGTAAAACATGCGGATCTCCTCGTTGCGCCGGGCAGGCGCCGCGCCCGCCGGCCGTCGCGAACGATCTGTCGCGGCCGGTCGCGCGCCGCGGCTTTGCGACAGACCGCGACAAACCTCTCGCAAACGTGGGCTGTTCGCGATCGGCGGCCAGCCTTCGACCCGACGGAGGCGCGGCGCGGGCGGCGTAGCAATCGGGTCGGCGGGAGAAAACCTGTTCTTCGCCCGGCCGGCGCGACGACGCTAACCGAAGGAGCCTGCCCCATGACGTCTTTCGCCAAGATCGCCCTGATCGGCGCGCCGCTTGCCCTGCTCGCGGCCCCCGCCTCGGCCGGCCAGTGGGCGGTGGATCTGGGCCGCTGCCCGGACCATCTCGAAGACATCCGCGACCGGCTGGAAGACCGGTTCGACGCGCGCCGCGTGACCAGCGCGCGCGACCTGCGCGAGGATCGCCGCGACGCCCGCGAAAGCCGCCGCGACGAGCGCGTGACCGTGTGCCCCGGCCAGGCGCTGGTGTTCAACGCCGCCGCGCCGGGCCGCGCGAAGCCCTGGCGCCGTCCGGAAAAAATCACGCTCTACCGGCGCCATGGCGGCTTCTTTCGCGTGAACCGCCACGGTCGCCTCACGCCGGTGGCGACCATCGCGCCGCGGGCCGGCCAGATCGAGAAGCTCCGCCGGGCCGCGCGCCGCGACGCGCGTCAGGAGGTTCTGACCGACCTCTCGCGCCGGTCGCCCGCGCGCTCGGTCGCGACGGCGGGGTTCTGGGCCTACGGCTACTGACCGAAGATCGGCGGCGCGAACCGCCCGACCGGCGCCGTCAGCGCCGCGGCCGCGACCGTCGCCGCGGCGCTGAAAGCTACGGCGCCGAACTGCGCGCGCCACAGCTGATCGAACCTTTTGGCGGCGGCGTCGGGCTCGAGCGCCGTCGCCGCGCGCAGCGTCGGTTCGATCGCCAGGCGCAACGCCAGCACCGGCCCGAGCGCGGTCAGAGCGGCCAATTCGAACGCGCCGCCGGTCGCGGCCCCGAAGGCGAGATAAACCCCGCCGGCCCCGGCGATCGGCGTCGCCAGAGGGCCGGCCAGACGCGCGCCGCGGCTCAGACGATACCGGGCCAACGAGCGCGCCAGGGCGGCCTCGCCCGCCCCCGTCTGCGCGTCGGCGATCAAGCCGCGCGGCACGCCGGCCAGGCCGCTCGCGGCGCCGGCCCAAAACAGCAGCGCGGTCGCCCAGAACCAAGCTGCGCCGAACACGGCGCCCCAATCCGCAAATCCCTCGCCCATCGCCCGCCTCTTTTTCCTCGCCGCGCCCGCGCGCGGTCG
>CAZBIG010000253.1:0-5025 GCA_964491865.1 uncultured Neomegalonema sp.
CATGGACTCCCAAGAGCCCCACGCCCGGGTGTTGTGGCAGTAGGTGCAGTTCACACCCAGTGCGCCGGCCATGTGGATCATCAAGGCATAGGTCATTTCAGTCTGCTTGATGGACGCACGGTTGCCGGTCGGCAGTGCGTTCTGCCCATTGACGCGGATCGAGAGCGTGTTCGCGGTCGGCTCGGTCAGGTGGTAGTCCTGGAAGTTTGCCGGGAGCGACGCAAGCAGCGTCTGATCAGCAGGGCGGTTTTGCCCGGCACGGTATTCGTAGGGGCCCACCAGGCTGGCAACCAGATCAGGGTCTTCCAGCCAAACATACTGCGGGACGTTCTGTCCCCGGTGGCAGGTGTAGCAGTTTACTCCGGCGCCTTCGGTATAGCCTTCCTGCCAGCTTTGCTTGATGTGCGTGGTCCAGTTGGTGTTCAGATCCTTGGTCATATGGATCATCCAGCGGGAGACGCGCTTTGTATAAAGATCGTCCCCGGCAAACTGGTTGCCCTCGTGGCAGTAGTTGCAGCCCTGTTCCGGCGCCACCCACTCAGTGATGGCAGTCATGAGCCGCAAGAACTGCGCGGCAGACAAATCGCCCAAGACTTGAACGTTCTGGTAAATGTCACCCGCTTTCGGGCCGGCCGTCACGAGCGGTGGAAGGGTCACTTCAGCTGGGGCGTTCGCCTCCGCCTCCGCCGCGATTGTGCGGGGGTTATAGATTTGCGCCATGCCGGTGCCGCGGAAACCGCTTTGCACCGTCTCAACGGGGGGGCGCTCCCAATCGGGAAGGAACAGGAGCGCGATCGCAAAGATCGCCGCCACACCGGCAACGGCAGCCTCGACCAAACCAAACCTGAAGGTCATTGCGAGGCTCCTTCCATGGCCGCGCCGACGGAGGGATCGGGCGCAGGCGGCAAGACATTGGGATAGACCGGCGCATAGTCGTGATCGACGGCCCACTGATACCAGTTGTCCACCAACGGCCCGGTAATCAGGATCCCGATGCCGCCGGTGATGCAGGTCAGCGCCGCGAACCACCACGCCCAGCGGTGGATGGATTCCATCGTGGCACAAAAGCCCATCGTCCAGCGCCAGAAGAGGCCGGCCCGCTCTGACGCCGTGCCGCGATCGACGATCTGCTCCACCTCGCGGTCCGCACCGAGGCGCGAGCAGGCGAGAATGGTCCCGGCGTGCATGGCGAACAGCAGCGCCGAGCCGTACAGGAACACGATCGAGAGCGCGTGGAACGGGTTGTAGAACAGGTTGCCGTAGCGGATCGAGAACGCCGCCGTCCAGTCGAGGTGGCTGAAGATGCCGTACGGCACCGCCTCGGACCACGAGCCCATGAGAAGCGGCCGGAACAGCCCCAACACGAAGAACAACCACAGCGCCGCGGCGAAGGCCCAGGCCACATGGGTGCCCATGCCGAGCTGGATCGCGCGCGCGTAGCAGCGGATCCACCACAGGATCACCGAGATCGACAGGAACAGCCCCGTGATCAGGAACCAGCCGCCTTCGTTCAGCGGCGGGAAGCTCAGCCCGTATTCCGGCGCGGGCGGATCGAGGCTCAGCCAGAACATCTGCCGGATCCACTCGCCGAGATGCCAATCGACCTGGGCGAGATAGTTGAACCCGATGATGTTGATCGCCAACGTCCCGAAGATCAGCGAGAATATCCCGTACGAGCCGAGATAAATCGGTCCCAACTGAGCGTTGCCGAGCTTGCCGACCCAGTAATTGAAGAACGCCCCTCGGCCGCGCGGAAACGCGTCGGTGTTCGCCGGCAATTCGATGCCGGTCTCGAGCGGCCCGCGCACCTGAACCTGGGTGAAGATGTTTTGATATTCGACCATGACTTGTCCCTCCCGGCTCAGCGCCACCACCAGATCGGCAGGTCGAGCCACCAGGTCCACCATTCCGGCCAACCCTTGGTCCAGAACGGCCCGCTGATGACGATGCAGACCGCGCTCCAGAACCCGGCGTTCAGCGCCAGGAACAGACCGAGCCGGTGAATGCCCAAGGTCCCGATCGAATAACCGATGAAGTCGCGGAAAAAGGTGTCTTCGTGCTCGGGGTTCTTGACCGGCTCGCCCGGCTGCGGGTTCACAGCCGACAAGACCAGAGCCCCATGCAGCGCAAGCGCAAGGCACGTCGTGAAGAAGAACGTGACCGCCAGCATGTGCGCCGGATTATAGTGGAAGTGCAGATACTGATATCCGACGTTCGAGACCCAGTCGAGATGGCTGAAAATCCCGTACGGAAACCCGTGATACCAGGCGCCGAGCAGTATCGGCCGCACCACGTTGAGGGTTGCGAACGCCAAGATCGCGAAACTGAAGGCGACCGGCACATGGTAGCCCATGCCGAGCTTGTTCGAGATCTCGACCATGCGCAGCGCCCACGAGCCGAACGCGCCCAGCGCGCAGATCGTGATCACCTGCCACAGCCCGCCTTCCCTCATCGGGGCGAAGCCCAGGCCGTAAGAGATGTCCGGCGGCGCGATGTTGATCGTCCAGGGGTTGGCGGTCCCTTGCAGCGCGGCGCCGTAAAAGATCAAGCCGGCGCCGACAAAGGTGAAGAAGATCGTCGTGAGCCCAAAGAAGCCGACGTAGAACGGTCCGATCCAAAAATCGAAAAGGTCCCCGCCGATCAGCGTCCCGCCTCGGACGCGATATTTCTTCTCGAAGGTGAGCAAGGCCATCGGTCAATCCTCCAGTCGGCCCGTTGCTGCGGCGGCGCCGGCGCGGGTCGCGCTGGTCGGCGTCGGTGAGGCGCGTGGCGCGCCGTGATGCGGTTGGAACGGGCGGCGGACCGCCCGTCCCGATGGTCGACGCGGCGCGGTCAGCGCAGCAGAGACGCCACTTTCGGGCCCTCGACCGGCGCGACGGCGCTGGTCTGCTCGGCCTGAGCGACGCCGCCCTCGAACCAATTGAACCGGTCGGTGCTCAGCAGGACCAGGTGGATCATCACCGCAAGACCGAACAGGAACACGCCCTGAACGACGAACACGCGGCGCGGATCGAAAATAAGCCAGATTTTGTAGAACTTGTTCATGGCGTCACCTTACGAGATCAGAGTGAGGACGCTTTGGGCGAGTTGAGTCGCGCCCTCGACCCCGGCGTAACCGTCCGGGCCCGGGATCCAAGGCCGCCACAGCCACACGAGAACGTGCGCCACCACGGCGATCAGCGTGAACAGCACAAGGCCGCTCATGTACACTTCATGGAGTTCCTTGGCCTCGGCGTCGGTGAGCCCGGTCCAGGAACTCTTATTGTCAACCATCATAGCTGGTTGCCCTCCGGATGTTTGGCGGGCCCGCCTGACCCCGCGCGGACGCCGGGCTCGACAGGGTCTGCCGTTACCGCGCTCAACCCGCGCGGCGGGGATCGTCACGACGGCGGCCCGTCGCGACCCTGTCGCGGCCGGCGCGGGGCCCGTCCCACGGGCTCGCTGCGCGCGCCGGCCGCCTGACCGGCGGGGCTGTCCGCCCCGAAACGCCGCGGCGCCGCGGCGGCGGCCCGCAGCCCATGAAGACGGAGGGCGGCGCCGTGTAGGCGGGGGCCGACGCCGCGCCGGACACGCGCAGGCGCAGGCCCGTCGGGAAGGGCCGCCAAGCCCGCGGCAGCAGGCGCGCGACCAGCGCGACGATCAGGAAGATCGGCAAGGTCGCGGCGAAGTAGAGCCAAAACTCCGCGGCTTTGCGCCGGCGGCGCGCGCCGCGCGCGCCCGGCGCGCCGGCCGAACGGGCGGCGGCGAGCGGGAGGCCGGGTAAGGTCGCGTTGACGGTCGTCTCAGCCATGGTCGGATCTCCTCTGGCGGGCGGGTTAGCGAACCGGAACCGGGCGGCGCGCCTCGGGGGCGTCGGGGCTCGGGCCGGACGCCGCGGCGCGCCCAGGCGCCGGCGGCAAATGGTCGGGGGCGACGGCGTCGGCGCCGGCGCGGCGGGCGGCCTCCTCGGCGGCGTCGCGCAGGCGTTTCGCGGCGGAGATCCGCGCGACCACCGGCGCGCTCTCGATCCGCCGCTCGAGCGCGGCGCTCGCCTCGGGCGTCCAAGGCAGCGCGCGGCGATAGGCGGCGTCGGCCTCGACGGGCGGCGTCGACGGGACGGGTCCGCCCCCCAGCCGCGACGGCGTGGCGACGCCCTGATCCATCGCCGCGCCGAGCGGCAGGATGTGAAACAGCGCGTCGAACAGGCCGTTGCAGACTTCTTGGGTCAGGTACGCGGCGCCGGAATAGCCCATGAAGGGCGTGCCGGTGTGCCGACGGATCACCGTGCCGGGGAACGACGCGGGGATGTAGGCCGAGCGGGCCTCGACCTCGGCGAGATACATCCGCTCGTTGAAGCCGCCGAACATCACCAGCGGCGGCTGCGCCTGAAGCGCGGCGCGGATCGCGGCGTTGTCGGTCTTTCCGCCCGGAACCCGCGCGGCGGCGAAGGCGCAAGGCAGGCCGAGATCGCTCTCGAGGAAATGGCGAACCCCCCGGGCGTAGGTGTCGCTCGCCACGATCGCGAAGCTCGCGGTGCCGAAGAAATCTTGCGTGACCGACCGCCAGAGGTCCCAGACCGGCTTGATGGTCGTGTGCTTTTCGCGCTCGATAAAGGGTTGCGGGTCCAGATCGAGCAGCGCGCCTAAGGTCTCGAGGAACCGCGTGGTCGAGCTGAGGCCGATCGGGGCCTGCAGATAAGGCCGCTCAAGCGCCTCGCAGAGCTGACGGCCGAACTCGCGATACATGACGACGTTGACCTCGGCCTCGGCCAAGCTCGGCACGTCGGCCAGATGGCTGCCGAGCGGGAACACGCAGTGCACTTCGGCCCCGACGCCCTCGATCAGGCGGCGGATCTCGGCCAGGTCCGACGGGGTGTTGAAGGTCCCGTATTGCGGCCCGATGATGTTGACCTTCGGCTTCGCGCCGGGTTTGCGCGGCTTCAGGGCCGGGGTCTTCTTCGGCCCGAATTCGGTCCACAGCCACTTCAGCGCCCGGTCGGCCGACTGCCACTGGTCTTCGTCGATGGTGCGCGGCAGGAACCGTTTC
>CAZBIG010000254.1:0-5003 GCA_964491865.1 uncultured Neomegalonema sp.
GACCGAAGCGGTGCGGCGCCGGCCCTATCAGGTGATCCTGTTCGACGAGATCGAGAAAGCGCATCCGGACGTGTTCAACGTCTTGCTCCAGGTGCTCGACGACGGCCGCCTGACCGACGGCCAAGGCCGGACGGTGGACTTCAAGAACACGCTTATCATCATGACCTCGAACCTCGGGGCGGAGTTCATCGCCGCGCTGCCCGAGGGGGCGGGAACCGTCGAGGCGCAGCCGCAGGTGATGGAGGTGGTCCGCGCGCGGTTCCGCCCTGAGTTCTTGAACCGTCTGGACGAGATCCTGCTGTTCCATCGGCTCGAGCGCGAGCAGATGGGCGCGATCGTCGACATTCAGCTCAAGGGGCTGACCAAGCGCCTGGCCGACCGCAAGATCGCGCTCGACCTCGACGACGCGGCGCGCGGCTGGCTGGCGGCGCGCGGCTACGATCCGGTCTATGGCGCGCGTCCGTTGAAGCGCGTCATTCAAAAGTCGGTGGAGGATCCGCTGGCCGAACTTCTGCTCGCGGGCAAGATCGCGGACGGCGACCAGGTGAACGTCTCGTCCGACGGCGAGGGTCTGACCTTCCCGGGTCTGATCGATCCGGCCCCCGCGACGGGCGGCACGGTCCACTGAGCTCGGGCGTGCCGGATGAACGGGCGGCGCGCGCCCCTGTCAGGGCGCGGCGTCGGGGCTCGCGTCGGGGCTCGCGTCGGGGCTCGCGTCGGGGCTCTGGTCAGGGTCCGCGTCGGGTCGGCCGGGCGTCGCCGCCCAGTCGGGGCGCGCATAGCGGCGCGCCCCGGCCTTGCCGCGGGCGCGGCGGGCGCTGCGGTCGCCCCGCCCGATCGTCACGATGCGCGGCGCTTTGATCGGCGCCGCCAGCCCGCGTTCGCGCGCGGGCCAGTTCGGCCCGAACCACATCTCGAGCGCCGCGAGCAGCGCCGCCGTTTCCGATGGCGAAAGCGGCGCGGCCCAGACGAGGACCCGGCGCTCGGGCAGCAGCGCCGTCATCGGCAACAGCAGCCAGCTATCGCGCCGCCAAGCGCCGTCGGGGTCCGTCGGCGCGCGCAGCCGGCCGGCTTGGTTCGTGCGCCGCGTCGACATCGGAACCGCCGCGACGGTCCGCCCGCCCGGAGCGCCCGCGCCGATGGCCACGGCGACGCCGGGCCGCGTTTTGCCCGCCATCTGCGGGAACACCGCCTCGACGCGCCGCCCGACCGCGGGCGCCGTTAACGCGTCGCTCATCTCGCCGCCCTTAGGCGATCGAGGCGGCGCGCCCCGCGCGGGCGCGATTCGTTCAGGCGGCCCTTGATTTCAACAGATTTTCGCATTTCTGACACGAAACAAAGCTACCGTAACCGCGGCGATAGGAGGCGAAATGATCCAGCGCGACGCCGGTTTGGGCAAGGTTATGCCCCTCGTGATTGTCGCCGCCATCGCCTTGGTGATTTTCGTCAACCTGTTTTTCGGGGCCGCGGGGCCGGACCCCGACGACGCCGCCGCGCCGTCGGACGCGCGCGTCGCCGACTTGGTGATCGTGTCGGGCTCGGAAAACAAGGCGCTCGAACCGATCGTCGCCGACTGGGCCGCCGAGCAGGGCAAGCGCGTCGAGATGCGCTATCAGGGCTCGGTCGACATCTCGCGCGCGCTCGACGCCGGGGCCGCGGCGCCGTTCGACGCGGTTTGGCCGGCGCATTCGCTTTGGATCGAACTCGGGGACCGGCAGCGCGTCGTCAAAGGGGCCCAGTCGATCCTGAGATCGCCCGTCGTGCTGGCCGTGAAGCGGCCGATCGCCGAACGCCTCGGATGGATCGGCCGCGACGACGTTTCGATCCAAGAGATCCAGGCGGCCGCGGAACGGGGAGAGTTTCGGCTGGCGATGACCTCGGCGACCCAGTCGAACTCCGGCGCGTCGGCGTATTTCGGCTTTCTCTACGCGATGGCGGGCGACCCGGACGTGTTGACGCTCGAGATGCTCGAACGCGAGGCCGTGCGGCGCGGCGCGCGCGAGCTGTTGCAGACGGTCGACCGGTCCTCCGGCTCGTCGGGCTGGTTGAAGGACGCGTTCGTCGCCAACCCGGACCGGTTTGACGCGATGATGAATTACGAGGCCCTCGCGATCGAGGCCAACCGCGTCTTCGTCGAGGCCGGCCAGCCGCCGCTCCAGCTGATCTATCCCTCGAACGGTCTGGCGGTCGCCGACAGTCCGCTCGGCTATGTCGATAAAGGCGATCCGGACAAAGAGGCGTTGTTTCGCGCCCTGCAGGCGCATCTTTTGTCGTCGCCGGTTCAGGAAAAGCTGGTCGCGCTCGGCCGCCGGGCCGGTTTGATCGGCCTCGACGTCTCGCGCGTCGACCGGGCGGTTTGGAATCCGGATTGGGGCGTCGATCTGCAACGCGCCATCGCCCCGATCCCCACGCCCCGCCAAGAGGTGATCCGCGAAGCGCTGCGCCTCTACCAGACCGACTTGCGCAAGCCCTCGCTGACGATATGGGTGCTCGACGTTTCCGGATCGATGCAGGGCGCGCCGATCGGACAGTTGAAGCAGGCGATGCGGCTGCTCCTCGATGAAAACGAGGCGGCGCGCGCGCTGCTGCAGCCGAGCCCCCGCGACGTGACCATCGTGGTCGCCTTCAACAATCAAGTGGTCGAGACCGCGCGCGTGGACGGGGCCGACCGCGCCGATCTCGACGCGCTGATGGCGCGGATCAATCGGCTCGAGGCCGGCGGCGGCACCGATCTTTACGCCGCCTTGATCGCCGCGCTCGACGCGCTGTCGGCGATCGATCGCGGCGGCGACTTGTTCGAGCGCCTGCCTGCGATCGTGGCCATGACCGACGGCGACAGCGACACCGCGCAGCGCGACGCGTTCGTCGAGGCGCTGCGCGCCGCCCCGTTCGGCCGCGACGTGCCGATCCACGCGATCGCGTTCGGCCAAGCCAACGAGGTTCAACTCGAAGAGTTGACGGAGTTGACGGTGGGGCGTCTGTTCCGCGCCAAGTCCGACGATCCGGGCGCGCTGGCGAAGGCGCTGCGGTCGGCCAAGGGCTATAACTGATCGTGGCGCGTCGGCGATCTCGCGGAGCGTCGCGATGACTTTACCCGAAACCCATCGCCAGCTGGTCGCCGGGGGCGCCGCGGCCTTGGTGTTTTTGGCGCTGTACTTCGGCGCGACTTTGAAAGCGCTCGTGGCGGGCGGTCTCGCCGCGCTCGTCTTCATCGCGCTCCTGGTGCTGATCCGGCGCACGCCGCCGCCCGACACCGTGTTCGTCGCCGACGGGGTCACGGCCGCCGATCTCGACGCCGCGACCCGGGCGATCGCCGCGGCGGCCGCCCGCCTCGCCGCCGCAGCGCGGACCGCGCCCGAGAGCAACGTCGCCGCCTTTTCGCGGATGGCCGACATCCTGGCTCGGATCAGCGCGCACCACGCCCGCGACCCTCGGGACCTGCGCCATACCCGCCGTTTCCTTCGACACGATCTGCCGCGTCTGGTCGAGACGTCGGAGAGCTTCGTCGACCTGTCCTCTCGCGCGGGGCCGGCGGACGCGGCTCGACTGGCGGCGCTCGCCGAGCGGATCCAAGGGTTCGTGCCCGCGCTCGAGCGGATCGATCGGGCGTGTCTTGAAAACGATTTCCACGCGCTCGAAGTTGAGGTCGACGTGTTGAGCGGGCAGCTCTCTAATCGCTGAGGAATTGAATGAACCGCTCGTTAATCGGCATCGCGCTTTTGGGCGTCGTGATCATTGTGTCGGTGGTTGCGTCTCTGCTCGACTGGTCCGCGCTCCGGCGCGCCGGTCCCGACCGGCTGGAACCGGTGGCGATTTCGATTTTCTACGGCGGCGAGAAGTCGCGGCTGCTGGCCAATCCGACGATCGAGCGGATTTTAACGGAGCGGCATCGCATCACGCTGTCGGCGCGCAAGGCGGGCTCGATCGAGATGGCCACGACGCTCGACGCGACGGGCATGGATTGCTTGTGGCCGTCGAACCAGGTCGCGGTGGCGTTGGCGCGAGAGGCCGGCAAGCCCGTGAAGGGCGACCAAAACATTTTCAATTCGCCGATCGTTTTTTACGCCTGGGCGCCCGTCGCCGACGCGCTCGCCAAGGCGGGCGTCGTGTCGCGCGGGGCGGAGAACCGCTTGACAGCCGACGTCGCCGCGTTGGGTCGGTTGATCACAGAACGGGCCCGTTGGCGCGAAGACTTGGGGCTTGACGTCTACGGCCCCGTAAAAGTCTTCTCCACCCATCCCGCGAAATCAAACTCGGGCAACATCTGGTCGGCCCTGTTGGCGACCGTGTTCAACGAAGGCGGAACACCGACCGCCGCTGATCTCCCTGTGTTGCTGCCAAAGATCACCGAGTATTTCGAGGCGATGGGTCATATGGAGTCGTCGTCGGGCGATATTTTTGAGAATTTCTTGAAGCAGGGGATGGGCGCGCGGCCGATTATCGTCGGCTACGAAAATCAGCTGGTCGAGTTTTTGGTCGAGAATCAGGGCTATGCGGACCAGATCCGCGACCGGATCCGGGTCATTTATCCCGAGCCGACCATTTTCGCGTCGCATCCGCTGATTTCGCTGACCGCGCAGTGCGACCGTTTGGCCGACGCGCTCTCGGATCCGGAGGTTCGGGCGGTGGCCTGGGCCGAGCACGGGTTTCGGACCGGGTTGATCGGCGTCGAAAACGATCCGTCGGCGATCGCGGTCGCGCAATTGCCGGCCGTGGTGTCTCAGGTGGCGCCGATGCCCGACGCGGCCGTCATGCGCTCGATCATCGACGCGGTGCGCTGAGGCGCGGCGCGTTTCTGCGCCGTTTTTGCTCTCTCGGGGGCGTTTCGCGCGCGTGCGGGCTCCTGAGAGGCCCTGAGGGCGATTTCCGACAGGGGGCGCGTTTTTTCTCTTGCAGGACGGCGCGCCTTGGCTCATATGTCCGGTCTCGGCAGCGGCCAACAGCCCCGCGGCGCTCTTTGAAGTTTTTGGTTTGAAAGGATATGTGGGCGGTTTGGCCGTTTG
>CAZBIG010000255.1:0-4994 GCA_964491865.1 uncultured Neomegalonema sp.
CGGATCGCGGCCCAGATTGCCGATCAGGATCACTTTGTTGACGCTGCCCGCCATGCTCGCCTCCGACGCTTGGTTTTTTGGCCGTTCAGCGTTCGGTAGCCGAGGATGACCTCCGGGTCGATCTCTTCCGCGCCCGCCGCGCGGCGGGCTCGGCGTCTGGCGCGGCCGCCCACGATCGATAACGCCTGCGTCAACCGCCGGCGCGGCGGGTGGCGAATTCAAGAAAAACCGCGCACATATTGGGCACGCCCCCAGGGGCGACTCTTTACGACGCTCTCCGAAGCAACGGGAGGATCCCATGTCCAACTTCGTTAAGACCGCCGTTCTTTCGTCCTTCGCCGTCGGCGCCGCCGCCGGCTCGGCCGCGCTGTTCGACGCCGACCAGGCCCAGGCCGCCGGCAAAGAAAAGTGCTACGGCATTTCGCTGGCCGGCGAGAACGACTGCGCCGCGGGCCCCGGCACCACCTGCGCCGGCACCTCGACCGTCGACTATCAGGGCAACGCTTGGACCATCGTCCCGGCGGGCGACTGCGAAAAGTTCGCTACGGACGCGACCGACGAGGCGTTCAAACTGCCGGCGCAGGCCGACGGCACGCCGCGCGCCGGGTCGCTCGAGGTGATCGAGCGCGACTTGCCGGCCCAGAGCTGAACCGCGCCGCCGGCTCCGCGCGCCGCCAAAGCGCGCGCGGGGTCTGAGACAGGCGTCGTCGGCCCCGGCCGGCGACGCGTTCCATGACACGGTTCAAGGGGCTGAGCGATGCGTGACGGCGCGCCATCTGAACGTGTCGCGGCGACCGTGCCGCGTCGGGCCGGCGTCGGCCTTAAACACCAGCACTTCGAGGCGATCTCGGCCGACTGGGAAGCGGGCGTGCGCGATGTCTCTTGGTTCGAGGTGCATGCGGAAAACTTCATGGGCGCCGGCGGGCCGCCGCATCGCCGCTTAGCCTGGATCCGCGACCGGTTCCCCCTCTCGGTTCATGGGGTGGGCCTGTCGATCGGATCGGAGCACGGCCTCGATCCGGCGCATCTCGAGCGTCTGGCCGCCGTGGTCGCGCGCTATGAGCCCGGCCTGTTCTCGGAACATCTCGCGTGGTCGACCCACGAAACCGGCTTTTTGAACGATCTGCTGCCGGTCCCGTATACGGAAGAGACCGCCGACCGGGTCGCGGCGCATATCAGCCGCGTTCAAGAGACGGTCGGGCGGCGCATGCTGCTCGAGAACCCGTCGACCTATGTGCGGTTTGACAGCTCGACCCTGAGCGAAACCGCCTTTCTCCGCCGCGTCGTCGAGCGCTCGGGCTGCGGGCTGTTGCTCGACGTGAACAACGTGTTCGTGTCCGCGACCAACCACGGCTATGCGCCCGAGGCGTATCTCGACGCGTTTCCGTTAGACGCCGTCGGCGAGATTCACCTGGGCGGCCACGCGGTCGACGCCGACGAGGTCGGCGCGCCGTTGCTGATCGACAGCCACGACCGCGCCGTCATCGATCCGGTTTGGGCGCTGTTCGAGCGGGTGGTGACGGCGATCGGTCCGCGCCCGACGCTGATCGAATGGGACAACGATCTGCCCGATTGGGCGACCTTGGCCGCGGAAGCGCGCCGCGCCGACGCGATCCTGGCGCGGGTCGACAGGAGCGTCGCCGATGACCCGGCGGCTTGATCCTCTCGAGCGCGGGGCCGGCGAGGCCGGCCAGCACGCGTTCGGCGCCGCGCTTCTCGACCCGGCGTCGCCGCTCCCGGCGGATTTGGCGCGCGTGAACGGCGCGGCGCCGAGGAAGCGCTTCGCCGTCTACCGCAACAATGTCGCCGCATCGCTGATCGCCGCGCTCGGCGAGGCGTTTCCGACAGTGCGCAAGCTTGTCGGCGAGGCGTTCTTCAAAGCCGCGGCGACGGTGTTCACGCGCGCCCATCCGCCAACGACGCCTGTGATGCTGACCTATGGCGCGGCGTTTCCGACCTGGATCGCCGATTTTCCGCCGGCGGCGTCGGCGCCTTACTTGGCGGACGTGGCGCGTCTCGAATGGGCGCTGCGTCGGGCTTATCACGCCGAGGACGCGCCAGCCCTGGGCGCGGACGCGTTCCGGTCGATGACGGCCGGGCGGGCTGAAGAGGCGGTGGCGGCGCTGCGCCTGCGCGCGCACCCGGCCGCCGGCGTCGTCGCGTCGCCCTATCCCATCTACGACATTTGGGCGCGGGTGTCGGGCTTCGTCGACGAGGCGACTGCGCCGGCGCGCGACAGGCAGACGGTGCTGGTCACGCGGCCGGGCTTTGACGTGCAAGCGACCCCGGCGCCCGATGGCGCGGCCGCTTTCTTGGCGAGCTTGACGGGAGAGAGCGATCTTGAGACCGCGGCCAACGCCGCTCAACTGTCGATTGAGCCGCGTTTATTCGACTTTGAAGCGACGCTGCGGATCTTTTTGCGAAACGGGGCGCTTCGCGGCTAGACGGCTTCGAGGATGTCTTTCACGAGTTGGACGACACGGCGCGCAACAGGCGCGAGCATTCTTCAAGAGGGGAGGGGCGATCAATGGGTATGGTGGTGAGCAGCGTGGTGACGCTGTATAACGGCGTCTTCACATCTTTACAGATGCTGTTGGAGGATTGGCTGCTCGGCCTGCTGGCGCGCGCTTGGTTCGCGGCGACGCTGCTGTTCTTCTTTTGGAACTCGGCGATGACGAAGTTGGGCGGGGCCGGTCTGGTCGATCTTGACGCGGCCGCGGCGCAAATGCTCGGCGAAGCGTTTTTCATCGAGTATGGCGGAGACACCTCAGAACTCGGCTTCGGCTTCGTGGCCTTCGCGTATTTGGGCACGATCGCCGAGTTCGTGTTGCCGCTGTTGATCGTTATCGGCTTGCTGACGCGCCTCGGCAGCCTCGGCATGATTCTGTTCATCGCCGTGATGACCTATGTCGACATGACCGCGCACGGCTTGACGATCGATCCGAGCCTGCTGGTGAACGGCCGACCGGATCTGACGCCGGCGCAGGCGACCGACGCCGTCTTCATCAACAGCGTGACCATCGAGAATCGGCTGATGTGGCTGTTCCCCCTGATCTATCTAGTGGTCCGCGGCGGCGGCGCGGTTTCGCTGGATTGGCTGTTCGGTCGGCTGCGTTCCTGAGCGCGACCCGGGCCGCATTGCCGACAACTTCAGATAAAGTATACACAGGCGCGTGATCGATGTCACGCGCCCGTTCTTGGCGTGACGGCGGCCACGGGGACGGCCTGCTCGGCAAAGCGCTCGTTTTCATTCAGTTCTTGCGCTTTTCACGCCGTTCAGCCGAGTTTGCCGGTCCCGGTGCGACATTCAATGCGCGTGATCGGCCCATGAAGTGTTACACTTGCAAGAACGCCTCTGACGGCATATCTGGGTTTTCAGCGGAGACGAGCTGAGTCGTATAGACAGTGCGTCCCCCGAGAATAGCGCTCCACTCATGCGAGAGCGCACAGAAAGCAGCGCGCCGCCGACTCTCCCCCCAACCCGTCGGCGTAGCTGCTAGGGGTCGCGTCGATCGCCGAAAGGCGCTCCTTCCCCCCGTTATCGACGCGACCCCGCCCTTATTCCCGCAAGCCCGTTCCGCCGATCCGTCGCCTTCCGACCGGGTTGGCGGGTTTCCCGTTCGGGCGCCCTCCCCAAGCGTTGAAACGCGCGCTATCTGTCGCAGCCTGGCAGGAGGCGAAGATGGCGAAGCGCGGCGCGAAACAGAACGCGACTGAACTCACGGCGGAGCCGCGCGATCGCGCGTTGGCCGAGCGCTGGATCGAAATTCGAGGGGCGCGCGAGCACAATCTCAAGAACGTCGACATCGACCTGCCGCGCGATCGGCTTGTGGTGATCACCGGCTTGTCGGGCTCAGGAAAGTCGTCGCTCGCCTTCGACACGATCTACGCCGAAGGGCAGCGGCGGTATGTCGAGAGCTTGTCGGCCTACGCCCGGCAATTTCTCAACATGATGGAGAAGCCCGACGTCGATCATATCTCCGGCCTGTCGCCGGCGATTTCGATTGAGCAAAAGACGACGTCGAAGAACCCGCGCTCGACCGTGGGCACGGTCACCGAGATTTACGACTATCTGCGCTTGCTGTTCGCGCGCGTGGGCACGCCCTACAGCCCGGCGACCGGTCTGCCGATCGAAAGCCAGCAGGTCTCGGAAATGGTCGACCGCGTGATCGCGATGGGGGAGGGGACCAAAGCCTACCTGCTCGCCCCGATGGTGCGGGACCGCAAAGGCGAGTACCGAAAAGAGCTGCTGGAGCTGCGAAAGCAGGGCTTTCAGCGCGTGAAGATCGACGGCCGGTTCTACGAACTCGATGAACCGCCGAAGCTCGACAAAAAGCTGCGCCACGACATCGACGTGGTGGTCGATCGGCTGGTCGTTCGCGAGGGGTTGGAAAGCCGCTTGGCGGATTCGTTCCAGACCGCGCTGGATTTGGCCGACGGCATCGCTGTCGTCGAGACCGCCCCGGACGAAGGCGATCCCGAGCGGTTCACTTTCAGCCAGAACTTCGCCTGTCCGATGTCGGGCTTCACGATCCCCGAAATCGAGCCCCGGCTGTTTTCATTCAACGCGCCGTTCGGCGCTTGCCCGGCCTGCGACGGGCTCGGCAACGAGCTGGTGTTCGATCCGGATCAAATCGTGCCGGATGCGAACCGATCGCTCTATGACGGGGCGATCGCGCCCTGGTCGAAGAGCGGGCAGCCGTCGCCCTATTACCGTCAGACGATGGACGCGATCGCGCAGCATCTGAAGATCTCGGTCCACGCGCCTTGGAACGATCTTCCCGAGCCGGCGCGCAAGCTGCTGCTCTACGGCTCGGACGGCGTTGAGATCGCGTTTCGGTTCGACGACGGCGGCCGCGTCTATCAAGTCAAGCGGGCGTTCGAGGGCGTGATCCCCAATCTGGAGCGCCGTTGGAAAGAAACCGGGTCGGACCAGATGCGCGAGGAATTCGAGCGCTATCAGACCCAAGCGCCGTGCAAGACTTGCGGCGGCC
>CAZBIG010000256.1:0-4946 GCA_964491865.1 uncultured Neomegalonema sp.
CCGGCTCACGCTGGTCCAGCAGCCGAACACCGCTTCTACGCCTTCGCCCTCGATCAGTTCGCGCGCCTTCTCGGCGAAGAGCGGCCAGTCGGAGGCGGGGTCGACGACGACGGCCTCCAGCGGGCGGCCGAGCACGCCGCCCTTGGCGTTCTGCTCCTCAATGAGCATCAGCATGACGTCCTTGAGCGTCGTCTCCGAGATCGCCATCGTGCCCGACAGCGAGTGCAGCACGCCGACCTTGATCGCGCCCTCCTGCGCGACCGCGCGGAACGGCGCCAGCGGGACGGCGGTCGCCGCCGCGGCTGAAAGAAGGCCCAGGGCCGACCGACGGGAAAGGGTATGAGACATGGACACCTCCAGATTCGGCATGCCGCCGCGATTCCTCGCCGAAGCCTCCTCGGCGATCGGCCCGCTCGTCTTTGCCTAAGTTTTCGCCTTCCTCAAGACGCTGCCGATGATCTGCGCGCTTTTGGCTCAATTTTGATACATCTTCGGCAAAATGAATCTTAAACGCCTAATTTTTAGACTTGCTTGGCGCCCATATGCATATGTTTGCAGCGCAAAGAGATCAAAACTGGATTGAAAGAATGCGCTCGACCAAAGCCTCGCGCCGTCCGCTTTCCGGATAAGGCCCGAGCCGACAGCGCAAAAACGACGTTCAGCGGCGCAGCCGCCGCCGCCGGGGCGGTCTTGACGCCTCGGGCGGCGCGGCGCGCGATCGCCACGGGCGCAATAATGTGGGAATGACGTCGACGCGGCGCGCGGAGCCGCGCCACGGCTGCGTAAAGCGCCGGGGCGGCGCGCGCCGATCGCTCTTCAGCAGGCCTCCGCCGGATCGGCGATCGGATCGAGAACCAGCAACAGCCGCGTTTCGCCCGTCCCTTCGATCGGCGGAGAGCGGTGCAACAGGCCCGAGGCCGGCTGGGCCGGCCACAGGCTGCCGCGCAACAAAAGCGCCGCCCCGGTCGGGACGGTGAAAACGCGGGCGGGGTCCGCCCCGTCTCGCGAGACCCCGTATTGGGTGCCGACGCCGCGATAGGTGCAGATCAACCGGGCCGCGACCGAGTCGATGTGGAACTTTCTGCAAGCGTTCGTCGTGACGACGTCGAGGCGCAGGCGCAGATATCGCGCTTTCATCAAATCGCCGAACAGCGCGGCAAGCTGCGTTACATCCTCGATCAGCCAGTCGCGCGCGTCGCCGGCGGAGGTAGCGGCCATATCGCACAGCTGCGCGACTGCGTCGGCGACCGCTTCGCGCGCCACCACGACGCGCCCGCGCGGCAAACGGTCGGGGGCGAGCGCCCCGATCCACGCGTGAAAACCGGCGACAGGCTCGCGGCGCCAGATCGCCGCGGCGCAGCCCGGCTTCAGAAACGCGCCGAGATCTTCGGGTCTGTCGGCCACGACCATGCCGAGGGCGGCGTCCTCAACCGTCTCGCACAGCATGCTCATGCGGCGGCCTCCGCCCGACGCCAGACCGGGAACGGATCGGGATAGTCCGGCAGGTTGTCCGGGTCCGGGGCCGCCGTCTCGGGCGCCAAACACGCATCGAGGCGCGCTTTCAACGCATCCCAGTCGATCCCGGCGCCGATGAAGACGATTTCCTGCCGGCGGTCGCCCCAAGGCTCTTGCCAATGCTGCTCCATATAGGCGCGCGCGCTGTCGTGGTCCGGCCAACGCTCCTTCGGCGCCGACGCCCACCACGTGCCGAGCGGCTTTATGCTGGACAAGGCGCCGGCCAGCGAGAACTCGGCCACCCAACGGGGCCGCGTGGCGATCCAGAAATGGCCCTTCGCGCGGATCACGCCCGGCAATTCGCCGTTCAAAACGCTCAGGATCTTTTCCGGAATAAAAGGACGCCGCGCACGGTAAACATACGAACAGACGCCATACTCCTCGGTCTCCGGCGTATGATCGGCGAACCCGTACAGTTCTTTGGCCCACATCGGGTGCTCATGCGCCTTTTCGAAATCGAAGAGGCCGGTATTCAGAATCGCCTCGGCGGCCACGTCGGAATGGTCCGTCTCAATGATGCGGGCGTCTGCGTTGAGGCTGCGGATGATCTTGCGGGCCGCGTCGGTACGCTGCGGTCCGGCGTCCGAGACCTTGTTCAAAACGACGACGTCGGCGAATTCGATCTGGTCGGTCAGCAAATGAACCAGCGTGCGCGCGTCCTCCTCGCCCATGGTTTCGCCCCGGTCGCGTAGGAAATCGTGCGACGAGAAATCCTTAAGCAGGTTAACCGCGTCGACGACGGTCACCATCGTGTCGAGACGCGAGACGTCGGACAGGCTTTCGCCCTGCTCGTCGCGGAAATCGAAAGTGGCCGCCACCGGCAACGGCTCTGAGATGCCGGTGGATTCGATAAGCAGATAATCAAAGCGGCCCTCGGCCGCCAACCGCCGCACTTCTTCAAGAAGATCGTCGCGCAGCGTGCAGCAAATGCAGCCGTTGGACATCTCGACCAAGGTTTCGTCAGTGCGGCTCAGCTCGGTCTCCGCGCGCACCAGATCAGCGTCGATGTTCACTTCGCTCATGTCGTTGACGATGACGGCGACGCGCCGGCCTTCTCGGTTGTTCAGCACCCGGTTCAGCAGCGTGGTCTTCCCTGCGCCCAGGAACCCGGACAGGACGGTGACGGGCAGACGGGTATCTGTCATGGCGTGGCCTCGATGAGTTGAACGGCTTCAGAGAAAGCGGGCGCTGAACGACAGGCGACGCCAACCTGCTCCTCGGCTTCCGACGAAGCGGCCCGGCTCGCGGCGAGCCCCCGGGCGCGCACAGTGGAAAAGTCTGGAATTCTCAATGGTTTGGAGCATGGATCCGGACTGGCGCTGGGCTTTCTCGAAACAGGCAACTAGCAAAGTTACTAGATTGCCGCAATCGGCATTGTTACCTGAGTGGGCGCGGAGGAGCCGAGACCGATGAAACGAAACAGCCGCTTGTCGCTCGCCTTGCACACGCTCGGGCACATGGCCGGAGAGCCCGAGCGGATGCGCAAGTCGGCGGATATCGCGGCCCATGCCGGCACCAATCCGGTCGTCGTGCGCCGGGTTCTCGGCCATCTGCGAGAAGCGGGGCTTCTCGTCGCCGAGAAGGGGCATTCAGGCGGGTGGCGTCTGGCCCGCCCGCCGCAAGAGATCACCCTGGCGGACGTCTACCGCGCTTTGAACGAGCGGCTCGTCGCGGTGGAACCGGTGCGCGACGGCCATAGCTGCGCCGTCGAAGAAGCGCTTCATGACCGCGTCGCGGCGCTGATGCGCGAGATCGAACAGACGTTGGTGGCCCGTCTCGCCGAGACGACGATCGCCGAAATCCGCTTTCCTTTGAACAATCAAGCTGATGTGATTGATTAGCGGTTTCTGAGAAGAAATAAAGCAACGTCACTCAATTTCCGAGCGGAGCAAACCGCTTCGTTCAGAGACGAAGTTTAAACAACCTGCGCCCCTGTGCTCGCTTTGGGGTAGAAAGCCGCATACTCGCCGCGCACCGACGCCTTCGGCGCGTCTCGGGCGGCGCAGGACGCCCCGCGCGCCTCGGCGAGAGGGCGTTTCGGAGACCGCCGGCGCCCCTTTCGGTCCGGTCATCGCGCGGGAACGGATCGCGCCGCCGAGAGTTTTCGCTTCGATCCGCTCAATCTGCCTGGCGAGGCGGAACCGCCGCGCGCCCTGCGCTCGCCACTGGCGACCAGGGCGTTCGACGCGCTGCGCCGGGCGCGCGCTGAAACGACCGATCCGAGCATGACGGGGGCCCCCGAGATGAACGCGCCGACCTTCCGGAATTCCGACGAAAAGCGGATCGAAGAACGTTTGCCGCTGCGTTCGAGCCAGATTTTCGAGATCGTTCGGCGGGACGGGCGGGAAGAACTCGAGCGTCCGGCGACGTCGCTGGCCTGGTCCGGCGTTGCGGCGGGCTTCGCGATCGGCTTCTCGGTCCTGGCCGAAGCGGCCCTGCACAGCAAACTGCCGCCGGACCTGGCGGGCCGGGATCTGATCGCAGACATGGGATACACGGTCGGCTTCATTCTGGTGATCCTGAGCCGCCTGCAACTGTTCACAGAAAACACGATCACGCCCGTCGCCCCGATCTGCTACGCGCCGACGCGGCGCAATGTGGCGGCGCTCGCCCGGATCTGGTCGATCGTACTGGCGGCGAACTTGATCGGAACGACCTTGTTCGGCCTGTTCATCACGCAAACGGCGGTCATCTCGCCCGACATGCAGGCCGCGGTGCTCGAGATCAGCCGCAAAGCGCTCGACGGGCCGCCGCTGGACTTTCTGGTGCGCGGGATCGGCGCGGGCTTCCTGATGGCGGCTCTGGTTTGGATCCTCGCCCACAGCGACACGGTCCCGATCTTCACGATCTTCATCATCACGTATGTGATCGCGATTTGCGGCTTCAGCCATGTGGTGGCGGGCGCGGTCGAGGCCGCCGCGCTCGGCGCCGCCGGCGAGGTTGGCTTCAGCCGCGCTGCGTTCGGCTTCGTTCTGCCGGCGCTGATCGGGAACATCATCGGCGGCACGGTGCTGTTCACGATGATCGCTTACGGCCAGGTGCGCGACGAAATTCGGCCCCCGCGCGCGCGCTGAGCGCGAGGGCGCTTCGGGGCGATAGGGCCCGAACCGGTTCAGCGGAGACGGGGTGCTCGGTCGTTCGGCCGGTCTCCGACGCGCAGCACCAGTCGGACGCCGAAACGCTCGGGCGTGTCGCGCAGCATGCGCCGGTCGCGCGCGCGCAACAGCAGCGCGGGCGCGTCGACCGCGATCTCGGCCGCCCCCGAGGCCAGCGCGCGCGCCAGGGCCAGCCGGCAGGCCCGCCCGTCGCTCAGCCGGGTCGCGTCCGGGTCGAGGCGCGTCTCGAGCCCCTTCGGGGCGAAGCCGCGGTCCAGCAGGCGGCAATGACGCGCGATCGCCTCTAGGCGAGCCGGATCCGCCACCTTTCCCGCG
>CAZBIG010000257.1:0-4931 GCA_964491865.1 uncultured Neomegalonema sp.
CGACGGTCTGGCCGTCGGCCAGCGCGATCGACACCAGATCGCCGTCGCCCGACGCGACGGCCCCGGAAAGGTCGCCCGACGAGAAGACCAGATCCTCGTCAAAATCGACGCCCTTCAATGCGTTGAATTTCGCCATAGCCCCCTCCGATTTTAGAGCGGGAGGCCCGTCGCCTGCGCGCGCGGAGGCCGTCCCCCTTAATTCCCCTAAAGTGAGGTTAATCACACGGCTCCCCGAGGCGTCCACAGCTTGTTGGCCCCCGCTTTGAACGCGCCGCCGCGGCCGAGGCCGCCAACGTCGTGAGCCTGCGCATCGCGCAGCGCCTATCTGGTGCGCTCGGACCGGCCGACCGCCCCCTGCCCGACGGCGGCGTTCGCGCGGCGCGCCGCTGAAGTTTCAGCTGGTTAAGAGAGCGGCTCCAGGTGGGGTTGGCGTGCGGCGAGCGCCGAAGGACGTCGTGGGAAGACGCGGCTTCGCGACCGCCGGGCCTGGTTCTCAAACGGATCGGCGCCTGGTCGACAACGGGGCGCGCCCATCGGTCGCAGGTTCCGGCGCCCCCCGCTCAGCGGGGCGCCCGCGCGAAGCCCTTGGCCAGAATCGGGCCGGTCGGCAAGCCGGTCGGCGAGCCGCCCTCGCGCTCGAGCGTGATCTCGTAGAGCTGGCTCTCTCGCGGCGGGGGCAAGGCGGGACCGCGCAGAACTCGGGTCGAAACCTCGTCCAACAGTCCGAGCGACACCGGGCCGATCGCCTCGGACGGCTTCGTCCAGACCTCGATCGTCCGCCCGTCGGGCACCGCGATATCGCTCAAGACGACGACGCGCGCCCGAGCGTCGCCCAAGGCCTCGACCACGGCCAAGGGCTCTCCCGCATCGTTCAACAAGACCGCGATCACCTCGGGCTCGGGCCGCGTCGACAGGCTCCAGACCAGACCGACCGCCAGAACCGCCGACGCGGCGATCGCGACGAAACTTATCCGGCGCCAGCGCCGGGCGGGGTTGTCGTTGGCCGCGCTCGGCGCGGCGCGAACCGCCTCGGTCTCGTCGAGGCGCGACGCGATCCGATCCCAAAGCGCGGCGGGCGCGGGCTCGGGGTCGGCGGTGAGATCCAATTCGACAAAACGGTCACGGCTGGCGGCCAACGCCGCGCGCAACGCGTCGTCCGCCGCGGCGTCGACCTCAATGCGCGCGTCCTCGGCCGGATCGGACAGACCGAGCACGAACTCGTCGGCGCGCTGGCGCGTCTGATCGGAGTTGGTCATCCCAAGCACGCTCGCAGCGACGTCAACCCCCGCCGGACCCAGGCCTTGACCGTGCCGAGCGGACGCCCCAGCCGGCCCGCGATCTCTCCGTGCGTGTAGCCGAAGCAGTACGCCAGCAAGACGCAGAGGCGTTTGGTTTCGTCAAGCGTCGCCAGACAGTCGCGGAGGCGGCTTTTCTCGTCGAGCCGCGCGTAGGCGCGCGCCGCCGCCGCCAGATCCGCGTCGCGATCGAGGGCGAGCGTCTCCGGATCTGTCGGCGTCTCGCGCTCGGCGTCGCGCAAAATCCTTAGCGCGCGCCGCCGGACGATCGTGTAGATCCAACCGCGCGCCGATCCGCCGTCGCCGCGAAATTGACCGGCCTTCCGCCAGATCAGCACGAAGGCGTCCTGCACCGCCTCCTCGGCGAGGTCTCGCCGCCGCAAGATGCGCTTGGCGACGCCCAGCATGCGGCCGCCTTCCAGGTCGAAAATCTCGCGTAAAGCGCCCTGATCGCCCGCCGAGCAGCGCTCCAGGGCCGCGCTCAGCTGATTGGCGTCGTCGAGCATCACAGACCGCGCCGCGTTTGCGCAGCCGGTGTCCGCTGAAGACGCCGCCGATGCTCGGCCATGGCTCCGCCGCTCCACACCCGTCCGCCAGCGCCCAGGCCGACGCCGCCCGCGCAGCCACGCGCCGCGCTCGGGGCGTCTATCACATGAGCCGCGCCGACGGCGGCGAGAATTCTCCTGCGGCCGACCCGCGCGGGCGGCGCGGCATGGGCCCGCGACGGGCCCATGCGCAAAGTCGCGGCTGACTTGGTCGCGGCTTACTTGGTTTTAGAGGCGGCGAAACCGGTGATCCCGCCCATGCCGAGGTCGGCGATCCGCGTCAGCGCGGCCGTTTCGAGGTTCACGGCGTAGAGGCCGGCGACGTCTTGCCCCGCCAATTGCAGGATCGCGTAGCCGCGGTTCTCGCCCTCCGACGCGGAAACGATGTCGAAGCCGCCGAGAGCCTGGACATCCGCGGCGACGCCGTCGAGCGTCAGCGTGCCGATGGTCTTCAGCGCGCCGGCGTTGTTCGCAAGGCTGACAAGCGCGTTGGTTTCGGCGTCGAGCGCGTATTGGAAGGTGTCGCCGGCGGTCTTGCCGTTGACGGCATTGGTGTAGGCGTTGGCGAAGATCATCGGCGTCTGCCCCGCGTGCGGGTCGCCGTCCGCGTAAGCGAGACCGGTGAAACGGCGCACGGAACCGGCTTTTGGATCGCCGCCGCCGAAGCCGGCCGGGAAGTACACCAGATTGTCGCCCCTCGAAGAGACGGCGCGCACGGCGTCGATCTTGTTGTTGAAGTCGAGCCCCACGCGCGCGCCGGGGGCGATGGCGGCGTCCTCCGCGAAGGCGGCGCCGAGATCGGTCATCGCGCCCGTCGTCGGGTCGATCGTGTAGACGGCGCCTGCGGCCAGGCCGAGCAAGTCGCCGGTCACCGGGCGGTACGCGATGGCGACCAGGGGCTGGGCGAGGCCGACCGTCTCGATTTCGGTCGGCTTCGCCAAATCCGTCATCACGGCGAGGGTTTCGCCGCCGTTCGCAAGCGCGTAGCCCATCGCGCCCGCATGGTGGTCGCCGAGCGCCGGAGACGCGGAGAGCGTCGCCGCCGCGAACAGGCCAAGCCAGGATTTCGTCATTTGCATCAACTCCGTTCGATCCGATCGGCGCCGGCGTCACGCGCGGCGCCTGCTTTTCAGATCCGGCCGGAGGCGCTTTGGATGCAGACGATCGAAAATTTATCGCCTCGTCGCGTCTTGCCGTGCGTGCAGACCTCCCTTGCGCGCTGGCCTCGGCCCGCGACGGTCAGGCGTTTCGGCGCGCCCGCGCCAGGATCGGCCACGCCGAGACGGTCACAGCTGGAACGGGCGGCGCCGGGACAGGCCATCTATTTTTTGGACGGGACGACGTCCACAGAGATCAAAACCGCCGGCTCGTCTCCGTCGTTCGACCACCAATGCACGATGTCGGGCCCGAATTCCGCAATCGACGTCCCCGGCTTATGCGTAATCGGCACCGCGCACAGCGAATTATGCTCGGTTGCCTCGCCGCTGATGAAGTAAATCATCGACGGCCGATCGCCGTGGCTGTGCACCGGCACGCGGCCGCCGGGCTGGATCGTGAAGTGCCGCATCCGCATCCGAAACGGCTCCAGGTTTCGCCAGCCGCCAAGTTCGACCTTTTCGCGCGTCTCGATCTTCACCGCTTTGGCGGAGACCTTTTCGAACGCCCGAGGTTCGGTCAGCACATGCTCCTCGGGGCACGCGGCCACGGCCGCGGCGGAGAGGGTCGCGCCAAGAAAAAACACGGACATCAGCGAGAGAAGGCGAACGTTCATCGGGCGCTCCGCTTTACCTGCGCCGACAACGATTCTGCTCGGCGCTTCTTACGCGCTTTTGAGATCAGACGACGGGCGCGAAGTATAGTCAAAAGCCTGTGACGCCCGATCAGGAGGCTTCCGCAACTCGGCGCGGCGCGGCGCCTCTGTCGGCGACTGGCGGCGCGCCCCGAACGAGCGCAACGGCGTCTTCGACCCATCTACAGAGTAATTATCCCACGGAGCATTTTCAGTAAAATACGCTGTCGCTAATCATGTGTATGACGCCTGTCACAAGCCCTCTATTCAAAGCTTTATCACGTCACACAGAAAGTGTAGCCCCTGAATACGGGAGCGCGAGCGCTTTCACCTGTTGATGTCGCCCGGAATGTCGCGGCTTCGACAAATAGTGCCAGACGCGGTTTAGGGGAGATACTCTCATGACATCGGAAACGACCACGACCGACACCACCGATACGGACGGCGAAACGATCGCTCCCTATCAGGGCTATTATGGAGATGAGGAAGAGTCGCAGCTTTCTACCGAGAACGGCCGAACGGGCACCGGCGGCGCAGACACCATCAAAGGGGACGACCTCACGGATGACCGGATTTGGGGACTAGGCGGCGACGACGTTCTGCATGGTCGCGATCGTCACGACGAAATCTGGGGCGACAAGGGCGACGACACGATCGACGGCGGCCGCGGCGACGACGAGCTGTACGGCGGTGAGGGCGACGATTGGGTCGCCGGTTTTAAAAACAACGACACGATTTCCGGCAACAGCGGCGACGATACGCTTTATGGCGGCCGCAATAACGACACGCTTTACGGAGGGGCCGGCGACGACTTGATCGGCCATGAAACCGAGTCCGAAAGCGGCAACGACGTTATCGACGCTGGATCAGGTGACGACACCGTGTACGCCGGCAAAGATGACGATGACATCAAAGGCGACAACGGCGTCGACTTGATTTACGCCGGGCAGGGCGACGACGAAGTCTTTGGCGGCAACCAAAGCGACACCATCTACGGAAGCTACGGCAACGACGATATTTTCGGCGAAGACGACAATGACGAGCTTTACGGCGGCGACGGGCGCGATGAGCTGAACGGCGGCCACGGCGACGACCTTTTGGAGGGCGGCGAGGGCGACGACACGCTCGACGCGGCCTGGGGCGACGACACGCTCTACGGCGGCGACGGCGACGACCGGCTCGAAGGGCATGGCGGGCACGATCGGATTTACGGCGGCGCCCACAGCAACACGCTCGAGGGCGGTTACGGCGACGACAGCCTCTATGGCGGCGTGCACGAAGACACGCTCGAGGGCGGCGACG
>CAZBIG010000258.1:0-4911 GCA_964491865.1 uncultured Neomegalonema sp.
CGGCGACAGCGCGCCGCCGACGCCCGAGCGCGCCGATCCGACGGGCCGCCCGGTCCGCATCGATATGGCGGTCGAGTTCGACCGCGGCGGCGGCATGCGCTGCGCCGTGCAGACGCGCTTGCAGGCGGGGCGCCTGGTGCTGAACCGCCGGCCCTTCCAGTGCGGCGCGGCGACGGTCACGCTGACGCTCGAGACCGACGCCGACGGCGATCTGGTCCGCGACGGCCGCTTCGACCTCGATTTTCAGGACGTTCCGCTGCGGGGCGACGACTGGCGCTACATCGGCCGCTCGAAATATTTGCCGCGGGTCGAAGTCAAAGTCGCCCCCCAGTAGCCTTCCAATAGCGCCCCGATCGCCCTGTCGGCGGCGCGCATCGGCTCGGCGCGGACCCGCGTTCGGCCAAGGGCGCGTCAGGCCAAGGGAGCGTCAGGCCAAGGGCGCGTCAGGCCAAGGGCGCGTCAGGCCATCGGGGCCGACAGCTCGATCGTCTCTCCGCCCTCGACAGCGGTGTAAAAGCAGCTGCGCCGAAAGGTGTGGCAGGCCGGTCCGATCTGGTCGACGAGCGCCAGCAGCGCGTCCTGATCGCAGTCGAAGCGCAGGCTGATCAGGCGCTGGGTGTGGCCCGAGGTCTCTCCCTTGACCCAAAAGGCCTGGCGCGACCGCGACCAATAGACCATCCGCCCCTCGGCCAGGCTGAGCCGGAGCGATTCGGCGTTCATCCAGGCCAGCATCAGCACCTCGCCGGTGTCGTGCTGCTGCGCGATCGCGGGCAGCAGCCCGTCGGCGTTGTAGCGCAGCGCCGACGGATCGAAACGCCGGGCGTCGGCGGCGCGATCCGAAGCGGGGGTCTCAAACGTCATCGCCAAAGTCCGCTCGTCTTGGCGGCCGCGCATCGACGGCGGCCGGCTTTTCCTTCAGACCGACGCCCTCTAGATTGTCGTTCCGCGGGCGCCGGTCGCGACGCCTATCATGGAAGACGACGCTGGGCGACGCCCGGCCGAAAGCCGAGCAGGGCGATGGCGAGCGACGATTTGATCAAACTCTACTCGAAGCGGATCCTGGAGCTGACGACCCAGAACCCGCATGCCGACCGGCTGCCCGCCGCCGAGGCGAGCGCGTCGAAACGCTCTCCCCTGTGCGGCTCGGCGGTCACGGTCGACGTGGCGCTCGACCGTTCGGCGGGGGCGCCGCGGCTCTCCGATCTGGGGATGGACGTGAAGGCCTGCGCGCTGGGCCAGGCCTCGGCGGCGATCCTAGGGCGCGCCGCGGTCGGCAAATCGCGCGACGAGCTGCAAGCGGCGGCGGACGCGCTGCGGGCGATGTTGCGCGCCGGCGCGGCGGCGCCCGAAGGCGATTTCGCCGAGCTCGAAGTGTTGACGCCGGCGCGAGACTATAAAAACCGCCACGCCTCGATCCTGCTGGCCTGGGAAGCGACGGTCGAGGCGTTCGACGCCGCGCTCGGGCGAACCGAAGCCGCGGCGCGCTGAATAGCGCCGCCGCGCGCCGCGCGGCGATTGCGCGGCGGCGTTGATCCGGACATGATTCGCGCCGAGAGGTCGTCTCGCGTCGGGACGGCGGGATCCGTCTCAGCCGACGCGCGAGGGCTGACGACGGCGGCGGAGGGTCTGATGTCGTACGCTCAATGGTCGCGGAACATGAAAGCCGCGCTCGATAAATATTTGAAAGACCGCAAAGGCGACGCGCCGATCAGCGACGCCGCCGTCGCGCCCGAGCCGACGCAGATCGGCCTGCTGTTGCCGTCGATACACGCGATGGTCATCGACAACCGCAAACAGCTGCCCGAACAGATCCAGCTCTATTTGATGTTCATGAGCTCTCCGGTGTTCGACGGGGTCGAGCCGGACGCCTTCGTCGCGCTGGTCGAGCGGCTCGAGAGCGAGTTTGTGCCGCTTGATCCGCAGCAGCGTCTCGACCGCATCAAAGCCTGCGCCGAGATCCTGTCGCCCAACCTGCGCGAAACCGCCTACGCCTACGCGGTGCGGATGATTTGGGCCGACGGAATGGTCGGCGCGGCGGAGCGCGCCTTGCTCGACAAGCTGTGGCAGACCATGCAGATCGGCGAAAAGCGGGCCGCGGCGATCCGAGAGGTGGTCGAGATCCTGTCGCACCCGGCGATGGCCTGAGGGGCGCGACACGCGTCGCTTCACGGCGTCGACGGCCCTCGCCGGTGCCGACGCCGCGCGCGCCCTTGGACCTCCGGCGCGGCGCCGCGGAAGGTGAGAAAGTGGCGGGCCCATCATGGGCCGTGGGACTTTATGCTCCTCGCGGACCTGGAAAACCAGGTGGGAGCCAGGTGATCCGGACCACGGTCCAGGCCAGAGCCAGCCCCCGCGAGAATGCTTACGGCCCCCGGGAGACAATCGCCCACGCGCCGGACAGCACCCGCCTGAGCGAAATATAGCCGACCAGCGGCCCTTGAGAAGAGCCGCTGCGCCGCCCTGGGCTGTGAAATCGCGTCGGATTGAGCCTTTTGAGCGCTTGACAGCGTCTGCCCCCTCCGAAAACGTCCCCACGCCGCAAATCGCCCCAAATCAGGCAGTTTTTGGCGTTTTTGAGCGTTTTCGCCGGGTTTGCGGGCTCCGCCGCGGGCCGTGGCGCCTCGGGGGTCGGCCGTCCGCAGAGGGCTCGGCCCTCTTCGATCCGCCGCGCCTCGATCCGCCGCGACCCGATCCGCCGCGCCTCGAGCCGGCGCCCTTCGATCCGGCGCACGTCGATCCGGCGCGCCTCGCTTGGGAGACTGCGAACATGGCCGACGATCACACGCCCCTCGCCTTCGACCCGGCCGTCGCCAAAGAGCGGCGCGCCCAGCATCCGAAGTTCTGGCGCATGGCGGCCGCCCTGCGGGCCTTGGCGATGGACGCGGTCGAGGCGGCGAAATCCGGCCATCCGGGCATGCCGATGGGCATGGCCGACGTCGCGACCGTGCTGTTCCACAACCACCTGAAGTTCGACCCCGCCGACCCGGCCTGGCCCGACCGGGACCGCTTCGTGCTGTCGGCCGGGCACGGCTCGATGCTGCTCTACGGCCTCGCCTATCTGACGGGCTACGCGGCGATGCCGATCGAGGCGATCAAGAATTTCCGCCAGCTGCACGGCCGCACGCCGGGCCATCCCGAGTTGGACCGCGAGATCGGGGTCGAAACGACCACCGGACCGCTTGGCCAGGGGCTCGGCACGGCGGTCGGCATGGCGATCGCCGAGCGCTGGCTGGCGGCGCGCTACGGGGCCAAGATCGTCGACCACAACACCTATGTGATCGCTGGCGACGGCTGCCTGATGGAGGGGCTCAGCCAAGAGGCGATCTCGCTCGCCGGGCATCTGGGTCTCGGGCGTCTGGTGGTGCTGTGGGACGATAATCGGATTTCGATCGACGGCCCGATCACGCTGTCCGACAGCACCGACCAGGTCGCGCGCTTCGAGGCCTCGGGCTGGGCGACCGAGGTGATCGACGGGCACGACTACGACCAGATCGACGCGGCGCTGGCGAAGGCCAAGGCCTCGGCGAAGCCCACGCTGATCGCCTGCCGCACGGTCATCGGCTACGGCGCGCCCAAAAAGGCGGGCACCGCGGCGGCCCATGGCGCGCCGCTCGGCGCGGACGAGATCGCCGCGGCGCGCGCCCTGTACGACTGGTCGGCGAAGCCGTTCGAGATCCCGAAGCCGGTGTTGTCGGACTGGCGGGCCGTCGGCGCCCGCGGGGCGACCGCGCGCGAGGCTTGGTCCGAACGCTTCGCCGCCCTGTCGTCGCGCAAACGCGGCGAGTTCGAGCGCGCCGACGCCGGGGCGCCGCCGAAGCGGTTGGCCAGCGTCGTGCGCAAGACCCGCCAGGCGCTGGTCGAGGCGCCGAAAGCGATGGCGACCCGCGCCGCCTCGCAGGCCGCGCTCGAAGCGCTGGTCGAGGCGACGCCCGAGATGCTGGGCGGCTCGGCCGACCTCACCGGCTCGAACAACACCAAGACCAGCGGGCTGGTTCCGATCACGGCCAAAGACTTCAAGGGCCGCTACCTGCACTATGGGATTCGCGAGCACGGCATGGCCGCCGCGATGAACGGCTTGGCGCTGCACGGCGGCGTGCTGCCCTATGGCGGCACGTTCCTGGTTTTCGCGGACTATTGCCGGCCGGCGATCCGATTGTCGGCGCTGATGAAGCAACGGGTCGTCTATGTGATGACCCATGACAGCATCGGCCTCGGCGAAGACGGGCCGACCCACCAGCCGGTCGAGCATTTGGCCAGCCTGCGCGCGACGCCGAACCTGAACGTGTTCCGCCCCGCGGACGCGGTCGAGACGCTCGAGGCCTGGGAGCTCGCGATCCAGTCGCGCGAGACGCCGTCGGTGATCGCGCTGTCGCGCCAGTCGCTGCCCCCGGTCCGGCTGACGCCGTCGACCAAGAACCTGGTCGCCCAGGGCGCCTATGTGCTGAAGGACCCCGAAAAGCCGCTGCGCCCCCAGGTGGCGCTGATCGCCACGGGATCCGAGGTGAGCATCGCGCTCGAGGCGCAGGCCGCGCTGGCCGAGGCCAAGATCGGCGCGCGCGTGGTGTCGGCCCCCTGTCTCGAGCTGTTCGCGCAGCAGGACGAGAAAACCCGGCGCAAGGTGCTGCCCCGCGGCGCGGCGCGGATCGCGATCGAGGCCGGGGTGCGTCAGGGATGGGACGCGGTCCTGGCCGGCGACCGCGGCGACCTGCGCAAGGCCGCGTTCATCGGCATGAGCGGGTTCGGCGACAGCGCGCCGGCGGGCGCGCTGTACCAGCATTTCGGCATCACCGCCGACGCGGTGGTCGAGGCCGCCAAAGGGCTTGTTCGCCCGGCCTGAGCCGGTCCTCGGGGCCGGGCGGGGCGCGCCCGCAGGGGGGGCCGCGAGCGGGGGGGGCGGGGGGGGGCGGGGGG
>CAZBIG010000259.1:0-4835 GCA_964491865.1 uncultured Neomegalonema sp.
CGCTCGCCGACGCGCGCTTGCGTCGGCTGGTGCTTGAAAAACACCCGCTCTCCGAAAGCGCGGCGGAGACGGCTGAGAAGACGGCCGAGGAGACCGCCGCCGCGCCCGCATAACCCCGGACCGCTCGACGCTGCTCCGCCCCGGACGACTGCGGCCATTCGCCGGCCCGCGCCCATGCAGGCGCTCGGCGACACTCCGGGCGTGGGCTCGCCGATTCGACGCCGGGCGGGCCGGTCCGACGAAGGGGGACGCGGAATGGGCGAGACCGGCGCAGCGCGGGCGCGCGGTTGGGCGGCGGCGATGCTGGCGGCGCTGTTCGCCCTGACGACCGCCCCCTCCCCGGCCGCCGCCAACGCGCCGGAGACCGATCCGCGCGCGACCGCGCCGGTCGTCTACGCCGGGGTCTATCTCCGCGACATCGCCTCGATCGACCTCCGAGAGGGGGCCTTCGACGCCCATTTCGACCTTTGGATACGCTGGGCGGGCGCGGCGGCCGCGATTCCGCCGCTCGAGATCGTCAACGCCGAGCTCAGCACCTTCGACGAAGTCGCCCGCGAGAGCGTGAACGGCTGGAACGCGGTGCGCTGGACGGTGCGCGGCGAGTTCCGCAACCGCTTTTCAGTCGCCGAGTTCCCCTTCGACCGGTTGCCCGTGGAGGTGCGGCTCCGCCTCGACCAGCGCGCCGGCCGGCTCGAACCCGACCTCGCCGCCTCGGGCGCGGAAACTTCGTTCTCCGCGGCGGGCTGGCTTTACGAGCCCTATTTCGAGGCCCGCGCCGGCGCCCTCGCCTTCGCCAGCGATTTCGGCTCGGTGGCCGACGAAGGCGCCCAGCGCCGGATGGACGAGGTGTCGTTCATTTTGACCATGGAGCGGCCGCGGGTCTCGATCGCGCTGCGCTATCTGCCGCTCTTCATCGTCGTGGTGGTCGCCGCGGTCGCGCTGTGGACGCCGCCTGAAAAACTCGAGATCGCCTCGGGCCTCATTGTGACGTCGCTGCTGGCGTCGATCGCTTTTTACTTCGCCGAAGCCGGCGGACTGCCGGATGTGCCGTACTTGACCCGCGCCCATATCTTGTTCCTTGGGGCTTATCTGTTGATTTTGGCGGCGCTCGGCATCGCCTTTTTGAGCTTCTTTTTGCGCCGCCGGCCCCGGCTCGCCAGCGCGATCGGGCGCTTGGCGTCGGTCGGCATTTTGGCGGCGGCCGCCCTCGGCGCGCTGTGGTTCCAACGGCCGGTTCCAGACGCCGCGGCCGCCGGGGCGCGCCCCGCCGCGTCGGCCGACGCCGCCGACCCGCGCCCCGCCGCCGACCGGCGCACCGCCGAGCCCGAGGTCGCGATCACCGTGGCCGGGCTTGGCGATCGGCTCAATTTCGACATCTACGCCAGCGTCTTGTCGCGCGGCGTCGTCGGCCACAGCGTCGACGGCGCGGAGATCCCGCACCTCCTCGAGAAACGCCCCGCCCTCACCAACGAGCTGGTGCGCTTTCTGCCCGACGGGCGCATGCGGGTGCTGTGGCGGCTGAAGCCGGGGCTGAGATGGGGCGACGGAACGCCGATCGTCGCGCAAGACATGCTGATGGGGCAGCGTCGGGCCCATCGCGACCAAGCGGCGCTGACGGTGCTCGATCCGCTGACGGTCGAGGCGATCTATCCGAGCCGCGATCCGGCGTTCCTCGATCGCTTCTGGATCCTGCCCCACCGGGTGTTCGATCCGATCTTCGCCGGCGCGGACGGGCGCGACGCGGTCGTCGACCGCTTGCGCGAAAACCCGCCGCCGCTCGACGGGCCCTATGTGCTGAAGCGATTCACGCCGGGGGTCGAGGCGGTGCTCGAGCGCAACCCGCATTTCGCCGGGCGCCGTCCGATCCTCGACCGCGTCCGCCTGGTCAACGGCGCGGATGTCGACAGCTACGTCGCCGACCTCGGCGGCGGGGCGGTGGATCTCGGCTACAACAATTCCGAGCCGACCTTCGCGCGCCTCGCCGACGCGCCGGGGCTGGCGCTCGAGCGCTTCGCCCGGCCGACCTTCAACCGGCTGGACTTCGATCTGAGCGGACCGCCCTTCGACGACCGCCGAACGCGCCGCGCCGCGGCCCTGGCGATCGACCGCGCGGCGCTGTCGCCGGGCGGGGTCGCGCCCGCAGGCTATCGGACGCCCGGCGCGCCGGACTATGATCCGGGCCTGCGCCCGCCGCCCCACGCCCCTGCGGCCGCGCGCGCTCTGCTGGCCGACGCCGGCTGGCCCGACGGGCTCGAATTCAAGCTCTACGTGTTCGAGCAGCGGATGCGCACCGGCGATCGCGCCGCGATCGAGCGCGTCGAGCAGGATCTCGCCGCCGCCGGCTTTCGCGTCGACCGCGTCCTCTACGCCCGGTCCAGCGAGATCCCCGACCGCCATGGCGGCGCCGTCTGGCGGTTGACGACCGTCCCCGCGGGGCGCGAGGGCTGGCTGTGGGGGCTCGATTACACGCTCGACGCCGCGAGCCGCCTCGAAACCATGCGCGCGCGGTTCGGCGACCGCGCCGCCGAGTTGTGGCGCGCCGCGACCGAAAGCCCCTACGCGCCGCGCCGCCACGCCGCCTCGCGCCGGCTCCAGGCGCTGTTTCTCGAGGAGACGCCGACGGTGCTGGTGAGCGCGGAAGACCGCCGCACCGCCCGGAACCCGCGGCTGCGAGGGTGGCGGCCCGAGACGGTCGGGCCGTCGCGGCCGTTCTGGAACATCGAGGATTGGCGCTTCGCCGAGCCCGCCGACGCGGATTGACCCCGCCGCGCCCTTCGCCACGCCTTTCGCCGCGCCCTTGGCCCGCCCGCCGCCGCGGCGCTCAAAGACCCCGGCGCGGTCGCGGGTGGGCGCAGAGCCACGGCGCGACCGGGCCCGCCCTCGACGGGGCGGGGCGACCGCGCCGGGGTCGGGGTCGGGCTCGCGGTCGGGGTCGGCTCACATGCCGGTCTTCAAGATCCCGAGATCCACCACCTCCGACCGCAGGCGCTTGGCCGCGTCGGCATAGGCGCACAGGATCTTCAGCCCATGCTCCATCCGCGGCTCGAGCCAGTCCGGGGCCTTGTTCTCCGGCGCGCCGGGGCGGAAGTCGCCGACGTTGCGGATGATCAAGTGGTCGGGCAGCCAGTGCAGATAGCTGTTCTTATAGCCCGAGATCCGCAGCTCCTGGATCGGATAGGCCCCGCCCGAGGACGCCGAAACCGACACGATGTAGCCCGGCTTGAACGCCAGCTCGCCGCCGTCGCAGCAGCAGAGCAGGTTTTTCAGCATCGGGCTCGCCATGCCGTGCCATTCCGGCGTCACCACGACGACCCCGTCGGCCTGTTTCAAACGCTCCGACACCGGGCCCCAAACCGTCACCCACGGGCTGTCGGCGGGCTTGTCTTTGGCCCATTTGCCCTCGTCCCACATCGGGATCGCGACATCGCGCAGCGATAACAGGTCGACCGTCGCGCCCTCGGCGGGCAGCTTGTCGGCGATGATCTCCGCCACCCGGTGAGACTGGGCCTCGGACCGGTTCGATCCGCCGATCACGACGATATGGGGCATCGGAAACTCCTTCCATCAACAGGCGCGCGTCCGCGCCGCGAAAAACTTGGGCCGCCAGGCCCGGAACGCGAGCGCGCGTCCGCGCCCCGAGCCGCGGCCGCGGCCGATAAGCCACGGGCGCGCGCCGCCACGCTCGGGCCGCGCAACGCGCCCCCGCCGCCGAGAGCCGCCCGAAAGAGCCGCCCACAGCCGCAAAAGAGGGCCGCCCAGGTCCTCCCCAGGGCCGCCCCAGGGCAGCCCCAGGGCCGCGCCCGACCCGGCGCCGACCTGATACCAGGGATCAAGCGCCACGGCGCACTCTGGTTCCACCGGCGGCCAAACGCCAGGCGGCGCGCGCCTCAGGCGGGGTTTGAGAACCGCCCAGGACCCCCTACAAGCCGCCAAGCGGGGCGCGCGGTCCCGCGCGACGGAAGGACGGGCGATGCGAAGCGACGCGGCGAGACAGTGGCGGGTGTATCTCGCCGGGGAGATCCACAGCGACTGGCGCGACCGGATCATCGAGGGCGCGGCGGATCTGCCGATCGTCTTCGACGCGCCGGTGACCGACCATCAGGCCAGCGACGATTGCGGCGTCGTCATCCTCGGCCCCGAGGACAAGCCGTTCTGGAAAGACCGCAAAGGGGCCGGGCTGAACGCCGTCCGAACCCGAACGCTGATCGCCGCCGCGGACGTCGTTGTCGTCCGGTTCGGCGAGAAGTATAAGCAATGGAACGCCGCCTTCGACGCCGGCTACGCTGCGGCGTTGGGCAAGCCGCTGATCGTGAACCATGGGCCCGACCACCAGCACGCCCTGAAAGAGGTGGACGAGGCCGCGAACGCGGTCTGCGAAACCCCCGAGCAGGTGGTCGCCGCGCTGCGCTACGCCGTTCTGGGCCGGCTCTAGCCGACTGCGCGGGGCCGGTCCGCCCCGGTCCGAGCTTGCCGTCGAAGCCCGCCGTCGACCCCCTCCGTCGCCCCCCTCGGGTCGTCCGCGACGCCGGCGCCCGGGGCCCGGGGCCCGGCCTCGGGATCTGCGGCGCGCGCTACTGGCCGTCTCGCCCTCCCCGCCCGAGCGCCGGCGCGCGGGAAAAGCGGGCGATCGCGGCGGCGCGACAACGCTTGTTTAACGAAACTGCGCGCGGGTGGACCCCGCCGCCGGAACCGGCGGCCGCCCGGCGACGGCCGCAAACGAGACCGAGCTTCGACCGATGACCGAAACCGCTTCTTCTCTCACCGCTTGGCTGACCGGAGGCGCCGTCCTGGCGCTGCTGACGCTGTCGGCGTTCTTCTCCGGATCCGAGACCGCC
>CAZBIG010000260.1:0-4828 GCA_964491865.1 uncultured Neomegalonema sp.
CGATGAAATCGAGGCCGTCGGCCGGCACCGCGGGGCCGGCTATGGCGGGGGCAACGACGAGCGCGAGCAGACCCTCAATCAGCTGCTGGTCGAGATGGACGGCTTCGAGGCGAACGACGGGGTCATTCTGATCGCCGCCACCAACCGCCCGGACGTGCTTGACCCGGCGCTGCTGCGCCCGGGCCGCTTCGACCGTCAGGTCACCGTCCCCAACCCGGATGTGAACGGTCGGCACAAGATCCTTCAGGTGCATGCGCGGAAGCCCCCGCTCGGCCCGGACGTCGACCTGCACGTCATTGCGCGCGGCACGCCGGGCTTTTCGGGCGCGGACCTCGCCAACCTTGTCAACGAGGCGGCGCTGATGGCGGCGCGGGCGAACAAGCGTATGGTGACCATGGGCGACTTCGAAAGCGCCAAAGATAAGGTGATGATGGGCTCCGAGCGCCGCAGCTTGGCGATGACGGAGAAAGAGAAGAAGCTGACCGCGTATCACGAGGCGGGGCACGCGGTGGTCGGCCTGAATGTGCCGAGCCACGATCCGATCCACAAGGCGACGATCATTCCGCGCGGCCGCGCCCTCGGTCTGGTGTTGTCGCTGCCCGAGCGTGATCACCTGTCGCAAACCTACGAACAGCTGACGTCGAAGATCGCCATGGCGATGGGCGGCCGCGTGGCCGAGGAAATCATCTTCGGCGAGGACCAAGTCACCAACGGCGCCGCGTCGGACATCCAGCAAGTCACGCGGATCGCCAAGGCGATGGTCACCCAGTTCGGCATGTCCGGGAAGCTCGGGAATATCGATTACGCCGATAATCGTGAGACCTTCCTCGGCATGCAGTCGGGCGGAGCCCATGTATCTCCGGAGACGCAGCAGGCGATCGATGAAGAGATCCGGCGTCTGGTGGACGAGGGCTACTCGACAGCGAAGCGTATTCTCACCGAGAAGCTCGAAGATTTGCACACGCTAGCGAACGGTCTGCTCGAATACGAGACGTTGACCGGCGAAGAGATCAAGCAGGTGCTGCGCGGCGAGAAGATCCACCGCGACGACGGCGATGACGGCGTCGAGCCAGGCGCGCCAAGCTCGACCGTGGGCGTGCCGAAAACCCGCAAGGGCCCCGAGCGGGGCGGCGGCGGTCTCGAGCCTGCGCCCGGCGTCTGACCCGCCCGCTCTCGGCCCACATCAAAGAGGGTCGACGCCCCCGGCGCCGCGACGCGCCGGGGGCGTTTCCGTTTGAAAACCGACCGTCCGTAACACCGCGCAACAGGGCGTGAACGCGCAACAGCCCGTCTGCCGTTTGCCTCGGCGCCCCGGTCGGTTATAGCGCCTTGCCATGGAGCTCTCGACCACGCTCGCCGGTCCGACCCAACGGGCCGCCTCTCTGCCGACGCCGCCGCCCTTCGCGCGCGTGCCGCTCGACCGCCCCCGCGTCATGGCGGTGGTCAACGTGACCCCGGACAGCTTTTCCGACGGCGGCCGCTGGCGCGGAAGCGACGCCGCGGTCGACGGCGCGCTGGCGATGGTCGCGGCCGGGGCCGACTTCCTGGACGTCGGCGGCGAGTCGACGCGTCCGGGCGCGACGCCGGTGTCGCCGGCCGAGGAGCAAGACCGGGTGCTGCCCGTCATCGAGGGCCTCGCGCGCGCCGGCTGCCCGGTCCCCATCTCGATCGACACCCGACACGCGGCGACGGCCCAGGTCGCCTTCGCCGCCGGCGCGCGCGTCTTCAACGACGTCTCGGCGCTGCGCCACGACCCCGACAGTCTGAGCGTCGCCGCCGCGCTGATGGCCGCGCATCCCGAGGCCGGCCTGGTGCTTTGCCATTCCCAAGGCGATCCGGAGACGATGCAGAACGCGCCCCGCTACGCCCATGTCGTGCGCGACGTCGCCGCCTCGCTGGCCGCGGCGCGCGATCGGGCCGCGGCCGCCGGCGTTCCCGCCGCGCAGATCGCGCTCGATCCGGGCGTCGGGTTCGGCAAGACCGGCGCCCATAATCTCGACGTGATCCGCGGCCTGCCCGCCATCGCCGCGCTCGGCTGCGCCGTCCTGCTCGGCGTCTCGCGCAAGCGCTTCATCGGCGCGCTCGCCCATGAGCCCGACCCGGCGCGCCGCGCGCCGGGCTCGATCGCGGCGGGCCTGTTCGGCGTGTTGCGCGGCGCGCATATCCTGCGCGTGCACGACGTGGCCGAAACCGTGCAAGCGCTGCGGGTCTGGACCGCCATCACCCACCCCTCCGAGGAGACGTCCGCCCTATGACCGCGCTCTCGTCGGCCCTGTCGGGCCCCGCCGCAGCCCCGCCGTCGGCCCGCAAACTGTTCGGCACCGACGGCGTGCGCGGCCGCGCCAATCAAGAGCCCATGACGGCGGACATGGCGCTGAGGCTCGGCATGGCGGCGGGGCGGTACTTTCGCAACGGCGACGCGCCGCATCGGGTCGTGATCGGCAAGGACACGCGGTTGTCCGGGTATCTGTTCGAGAGCGCCCTGATGTCCGGCCTGGTCTCGATGGGGATGGACGTCTACACGCTCGGCCCGGTGCCCACGCCGGCGGTGGGCATGTTGACCCGCAGCCTGCGCGCCGACCTGGGCGTGATGATCTCCGCGTCGCACAACCCGTTTTACGACAACGGCATCAAGTTCTTCGGGCCCGACGGCTATAAGCTGTCGGACGCGGTCGAAAGCCGGATCGAAGAATATATGGCCAACGGGCTCGGCGAGCATCTCGCGGGCGATCGCGACCTCGGCAAGATCCAGCGGCTCGAGGACGGGCGCGCCCGGTACATCGAGTTCGCCAAGGCGACTTTTCCGCGCGATTTGACCCTGGACGGCGTCAAGGTGGTGGTCGATTGCGCCAACGGCGCCGCCTATCGCACCGCCCCCGAGATGCTGTGGGAGTTGGGAGCGGAGGTCATCCCCCTCGGCGTCAGCCCCAACGGCGTCAACATCAACAGCGGTTGCGGATCGACCGCGCCCGAAGCCGCGCAGGCCGCGGTCGTCGAGCGCGTCGCCGCCCTCGGCGTCGCCCTCGACGGCGACGCGGACCGGGTGCACATCATCGACGAGACGGGCCGGATCGTCGACGGCGACCAGATCATGGGCTTGATCGCCGGTCTCTGGGCCGAAGACGGGCGCTTGAAGGGGGGCGGCCTGGTCGCGACGGTGATGTCCAATCTCGGGCTGGAGCGGCATCTGGCCGGGCAGGGGCTCAACCTGGTGCGCACGAAAGTGGGCGACCGCTACGTGGTCGAGGAAATGCGCCGCTCGGGCTATAATCTCGGCGGTGAGCAGTCCGGGCACCTGGTGCTGAACGACTTCGTCACCACGGGCGACGGCGCGATCGCGGCGCTGCAGGTGCTGGCGGCTTTGGTGCGGGCGGACCGGCCGGCCAGCGCGCTGCTGCGCGTGTTCGAGCCGCTGCCGCAGATCCTGAAGAACGTCCGCTTCGAGAGCGGCGCGAAGCCCCTTGACGATCCGCGCGTGATCCGCGTGATCGAAGAGGGCCAGTCGCGTCTCGGGGCCGCGGGACGTCTGGTGATCCGCAAGTCCGGCACCGAACCCGTGATCCGCGTGATGGGCGAGGGCGAGGAGGCGGATCTGGTCGACGCGGTGGTCGACAGCATCTGCGAGGCGGTGGCCGACGCGGCGCGCGCCGCCGCCTGAGCGAAGCGCCCCTCGGGGCCGGCGCGCGGGCGCGGTGTTCACCCCGGGCGGAGCCGCGTCCGGCGCCGCCGCCGGCTCTCAAGGCCCGCCGTCAACCAAGGGGCCGTTTGGCCGCCTGGCCCCCGATCGTCCGGCGAAGCAGGCGCCCGGCCAGACCCTGGCTGATCGCGACGCCGGCCAAGATCAGCGCCAGCGCCGCGCCGGCCCGTTCGGGCACGGTTTCGCCGAGCCAGAGCCAGCCGAACGCCATCGCCCAGAGCGGCACCTGATAGTTCACCAGGCTGACGAAACTGGGGCCGGCCCGGCGCAGCGTCACCACCAGCAGGATCTGGGCGAGCGCGGTCGGAAACACGCCCAGATAGATCACCGACCACAACGCCGCCCCGCTCCAGGGCGCGTCGAGCGGCGCTTCGAACAGGAAAGCCGCCGGCAGCATGATCGTCGCCGCCAACCCGATCGCCGCCGCGCCGAACGCGATCGGATGGCAGGGCGGCGCGCGCTTGGTGATGATCGATCCGACCGCATAGCCGCTGGCCGCCGCCAGGCAGGCGATTTGCGCCACGATTTCGATCTCCGAACCGCCCAGAGCCGTCAGCGCGTCGAAGCCGAGCAGATAAACGACGCCTGTGAACCCGATCAGAAAGCCGACGACCTTGGTCCAGGTCAGGGTTTCTTTGGGCACGAAGACATGCGCGAGCGGCAGCACGATCAGAGGCAGCGAGGCCATAAAGACGCCCGCCAAGGCGCTCGGCACATGGGTCTGCGCCCAGGAGAGCATCGAGAAAGGGATGGCGTTGGCCGCCACCGCGGCGCCGAGCGCGGACAACCAGGCGGCCCGACCCGAGGCGGCGGCGGGGTCGGGCAAGCCGATCCCGCTGGCCATTGCGACGCCGATCAGGATCGCCGCGCCCAGCGCAAGACGCGCCGCCACCACCGTCAGAGGCGGCAGCGCGTCGACCGCCACGCCGGTGGTGGCGAAGGAGGCCCCCCAAACGAGCCCGAGCGTCGCCAGCAACGCCCAATTCCGCCAATCGCCCGCGCCCGGCATCGGGTCCTCCGTGGTTCGCCTCGACGGCACTTAGAGCGCTGGGGCGCGCTTGTCCCGCGCGCCGGGACGCCGAGCGCGCCGTGTGGCGCCGAGCGCGTCGGGCGCGCCGCGCCGGCCACGGC
>CAZBIG010000261.1:0-4791 GCA_964491865.1 uncultured Neomegalonema sp.
TCCGCCGAAGCCCGAGCTTTGGGGCTGACGTCGCGCCGGCGGGGCCGGCGCGGCGCGGGATCTCCGACGTCAGGGCGGCGCGGCTTGGTCCGCCGGGGCCCGACCTCCGCGACCGGCGCGAAGGTGCGCGGCCGCCGCGAACGCCGCGCCGGCCGTGGCCAGCGCCGCGCTCGTCAGCCATGCGGCCGCCGCCGACACCTGAAACGCTTCGGCCGCCAGCATCGCGCCGAGCGCCATCGCCAGATTGGCGGCGACGGCCCCGCCGAAGCCTTTCACCGTGGCGCGGCTGCGTTCCGGGGCGGACCGCGCCATCACTTCGAGCGCGGCGAGAAAGGTCAGCGCGAAGCTGAGCGCGTGCAGCGCCTGCAGGAACACCAGCGCCGCCAGTCCGGGATCCGGCGCCATGCAGGCCCACCGCACCGCCGACGCCGCTCCGGCCAACAGCAAGGCGCGCTCGGGCCCAAGCCGCTCGAGAATCCAGAGCCCCCGGAAAAACAGCAGGATCTCGGCCAGGACCCCCCACGCCCAAAGCGCGCCGATCAGCGTCTCGGAGAACCCGAGAGCGCGCCAATGCACCGAACCGTACACGTAGTAAGTCGCGTGGCTGGCGTTGATCGCGCCCGCGGCCGCCAGCACCAGCAAGAAGCGCGGATCGCGCAGCAGCCCGCCCAGAACGCGCACGCCGCTTTGCGCGGGCGGCGCGTCGGACCGCGTCGCGCCGGCGCCGATCGGGGCCAGCAGGGCGCTGACCATCGCCCCCGCATAGGCGACGACCATCCACCAGATCACCGCGTCCGAGCCGGCCGCCTGGGCCGCCGCCCCCACCAGAAAGGTCGCCGCCAAAAAAGCGGCCGAACCGGCGCTGCGGGCCTTGGCGAACGAGAACCCGCAGCGCTTGGCGTTGGCGTAGGCCGCGCTGTCGATCAGCGGCAACGCCCCGGCGAAGGCCGCGGCCGCCGCGGCCGTCAAGGCGTACAGCCCCGCGCGCGTCTCGACGCCAAGATGCAGCCCCATCGCCAGCGCGCCCAGAGCGAACAGGCCGATCAGCATCCGACGGTCGGCGTTCAGGCGCTCGGCCAGCGCCGGCGCGGCGACGCCCGCGGCGATCCGCACGCCGACGCCGAACGCCGTCAGCGTCCCGATTTCTTCGAGCGACAGCCCATGATCTTCGAGCCAAAGCGGCAAGAACGCCATCTGAGCGCCGAGCGCGGCGAACAGCCAGGCGTAGATCGCGCCGTAGCCGGCTCCGGCCCGCCAGCCGCGGCGCGCCGGCGGCGGCGCGACGTTCATGGGGCGATCCCGAACGCGGCGTAGGGCAGATAGGCCGCCCGATCGCCGGCGCGCACCGGCCCGGCGTCATGCGGCAGGTCCGCCAGACCGTCGGACCACAACAGGCCCTCGATCAGCCCCGACCCCTCGGACCGGTACTTCTCAAGCCGGCCGTCCTCGCCGACGCGCACCCGCAGAAACTCGCGGCGGCCGGGCTTTTTCGGATAATCGAAGCCGAGTTCGACAGGAAAGGCGCGCGGCGACGCGAACGGCCCGCCGGACAGGCGGATCAACGCCGGTCGCGCGAAGATCAGGAAACAGACGAAGGCCGCGACTGGATTGCCGGGCAGGCCGAACACCGGCGCGCCCCGCCAGAACCCCATCGCCATCGGCCGGCCGGGCTTCATCGCGACCCGCCACAGGTGGAAGCCGTCGCTCCCGCGCCCTTCGAGGTCGGCCGACCGGCCGTCCTCGGCGGCGGCGGCCAGCGCGGCCGACAAATGATCCTCTTCGCCGCCCGACGCGCCGCCCGAGGTCACGATCACATCCGCGGACCCCGCCGCCAGGTCGAGCGCGCTGGCCACCGCCTTCGGATCGTCGCCGGCGGTCGCGACGAAGGACACCCGCGCGCCGGCGGCCTCGACCAGCGCCCGCAGCATCGGCTTGTTGCTGTCGATCACTTGATCCGGGGTCAGCGTCTCGACCGGCGCCGCCCCGGGTTGGGCGAGTTCGGACCCCGTCGACACCACCGCCACCGACAGCGGCGCGAACACCTTCAACTCCGCCAGCCCGCCCGCCGCCGCTTGCGCCAACGCTTGCGGGCTGAGCCGGGCCCCGGCGCGCAGGATCGCGGCGCCGAGCGCGATGTTCTCCCCCGCGCGCCGCCGGTTGGCGCCGGGCTTTCGCGGCGCTGGGAACCGGACCCGACGCCCGCCGAGCAAGCTCGCGGTCTCTTCCGCGTCCTCTTGCAAAACGACGGTGTCCGCCCCTTCGGGCATGGCCGCCCCGGTCAGCGTTTTGAGCGCGGCCCCCGCCGGCAGCACCCCGTCCCACGGTCGCCCCGCGGCGGCCCGCCCTTTCAAGAGCTTCAGATCGAGCCGCCCCGCCGGCGCGGCCGCGACCGCCTCGGCCCCGGGATGCGCGAAGGCGTAACCGTCGACCGCGGCGTTGTCGCAGGCGGGATGCGCCCGCAGCGCGGCGGCGTCCTCGGCCAACAGCCGTCCGGCCGCCGCCTCGATGGGCAGCGTCTCGACGGCCGCGATCGGCGCCAACCGCGCCTCGAGCCGCGCCAAGGCCGCCTCGACCGGGGTCCAGTCGACGCCCGGCGGCAGCGCGAAACAATCGTTCGGCAGGCGCCTGGTCGGCTCGCTCACGTCAGCCCCGCATCCGCCAAAATGAAAGTCGCGATCGCCGCCGCGTCGTCGAGCGGAAACCGCGGCTGCGCGACCTCGGCGAACCGCGGATCCTCGGGCGCGTCGGCCGCGACCGCGCGCACCCGCGGATCTTCGAGCGCCAGGATCGGATGGCCGGTTTCCAGCCGATAGGCTTCGACTTTGGGATGCGGCCCGCGCTTATACCCCTCGATCAGCACCAGATCGACCGGGGCCAGCTTCTCGAGCAACGTCTCGAGCTCCGGCTCCTCGGCCGCCCGCAGCTCATGCATCAGCGCCCAGCGCTTGCGCGAGGCGACCAGCACTTCGGTCGCGCCGGCCTCGCGGTGGCGCCAGCTGTCCTTGCCCGGATGGTCGACGTCGAAGACGTGATGGGCGTGCTTCAGCGTCGAGACCGTCAGCCCGCGCCCGGTGATCTCGCGCACCAGCCGCTCGACCAACGTGGTTTTGCCGGAGTTCTTGAACCCCACGACCCCGTAGACGCGCCGCGCCGCGTCGCCTTCCGCCATTGTCCGTTTCACCAAGACCGCTCCTGCGCTGGCGCCGCCCGCCCGCGGGCCGCCGCGTCGGCGCGCGCCAGATCCTCGGGCGTGTTGACGTTGAAGAAAGCGTCGAGCCCGGTCGCCGGATCGCGCCCCTCGAAGGGCTCGAGCGCCCAGGCGCGCCGATGCACGAAGTCCACCACTTTGCGCGCGCCCTCCTCGACCAGAGCGCGGCGCAGCGCCGGGGCCAACGCCGCGGCCCACAGCCCGAAGGTCGGATGGGCCCGGGTCTCGCCGTCCGCGTCGCGCGTGGCCGCCAGCACGATCTCGGCCGCCTCGGCGTCGCGCCGATCCCTCAGACGCCGGAGCAGCCCGTCGGGCGGGAACGGCGTGTCGCCCGCGACGGTGAGCACCCAGGGCGCGCCGACGCCGGCCGCGGCCTCGAGGCCCGCCAGCACGCCGGCCAGCGGCCCCGCGAACCCGCCCACCGGGTCGGCGATCACCGGCAGCCCGAGCGCCGCCAGCCTCTCGGGCGCGCCATTGGCGTTCAGCCGGATCGCGGCGCGCCCGCCCGGCAGCTCGGCGGCGAGCCGATCGATCAGCCAGGCGACCATGGGACGCCCGCCGACGCGGAGGAGCGGCTTGTCGCCCCCGCCCATCCGGCGCGCAAGACCGCCCGCCAGAATAACGCCCAGCGTGTCGTCGGCTCCGGCGATCGGGGGGTCTGAGGTCATGACGGCTTTCGCAGACGGGCGCCGAAGGTCGGCGGCGGGGAAGACAGGCTTGCCCCGGCGCGCCGAGCGACGCAACCGCCGCCGCTCACCCGATCAGCGCCTCGAGCGGCGCCAGCCCGTCGATCTCGCCGCGCAGCCGATCGCCCGGCCGACAGGGCCCGACCCCGGCGGGCGTGCCCGTGAAGATCAGATCGCCCGGCTCCAGCCGGTAGAAGCGCGACAGATAGGCGATCGTGCGCGCGACGCTCCAGATCATCTGCGACAGGTCCCCCGACTGGCGCGTCTCGCCGTTGACCCGCAGCCGGATCGCCCCGGCGCTCGGATGTCCGGTCTGCGCGACCGGCCGGATCGGCCCGAGCGGCGCCGAGCCCGGGCCGTTCTTGGCCCAGTCCCAGGGCGCGCCGGCCCGTTTCGCGCGGGCCTGCAGATCGCGGCGCGTCATGTCGAGGCCGGTCGCATAGCCCCAGACATGATCGAGCGCCGCCGCCTCGGCGATCCGGAAGCCGCCCTGGGACAGGGCGGCGACCAGCTCCACCTCATAGTGCCAGTCCTCGGTCTCGGGCGGATAGGGCAGCGTCGCGCCCGAGGGAACCACCGCCTCGGCCCATTTGGTGAAGAAGGGCAGGTCGTCGACCGAGACGGTCCCGCCCATTTCGGCGACATGCGCGTGATAATTGCGCCCGAGCAGAAACAGCCGGCGCACCGGAAAGGCCGCGCCGGCCGTGGTCTCGGCGAGAACGGGGGGCGCGGGCTCGAACAGCGTGTCCATAGGGCCCTCCAACATCGGGCCGCCCCCGGGCGTCGACCATCGACGCCCGGGCCGGCCTTGGCGCGGATCGGCGGCGGCTTTTTCCGGGGCCGCCTCTCCCACCGGCTCCCCCCGCCCGCCTCTTAGTCCTTCCCCGCCCCCCTCTG
>CAZBIG010000262.1:0-4766 GCA_964491865.1 uncultured Neomegalonema sp.
GCCCTGGATGAAGCAGGCGTGCGGCTGAGGCCGCTCATAGGCCGAGCGCGACTTCTTCATCTTGCCGGTCTTGTCGTCGACGTGGAAATGGCCCTGGCTCGGCCCGTCGATGCCGTAAGCCCAGTGCAGCCCGGTGTTGAACCATTGGGGGCTGTTGGGGGCCGCCATCTGCCGCGCCAGCATGTGGCGCATCTCGTCGAAATAGGTCCGAGCGTCCCGTTCGGTGGTGAAGTAGCCGCCTTTCCAGCCCCAATAGGTCCAGGCGCCGGCGAGCCGGTCGAACACTTGCCGGCTGTCCGTCTCGCCGCCGAACCGCGCCTCCTCGGGCAGCGCGGCCAGCGCCTCGAGATCGGGTTCGCTGCGCCACAGCCAGTCCGGCACGCCCGCCTCGGGCGTCGGCTTCAGGCGCGCCGCGACGCCGGCTTTGCGGAAATATTTCTGGGCGAGCACGTCGCAGGCGACCTGGCTCCACGCCGCCGGCGCGTCGAAACCCTCGAGCGCGAACACCCGCTCGCCGTTCGGATTGCGGATCTCGCTGGTCGCTTTGCGGAACGCGATGTCCGCGTAAGGGGATTGATCGGCCTTCGTGAACCGCCGCTCGAACTTCATCAGAACGCCCCGTCTCTCTTTACCTGTTACCGCCGTCCCGGAGACCGCATAGAGATCCGCGCGCGCCCGAACCGGTTGTTTCGGACGTTGCGGACCGCCTCGGCCGCCGAAATTCTCGTCGTCATATGGTCGAAGCGATCGCCCGCTCTCGGCCAGATACGGCCTCAAGCCCCTAGATCCTGCGCCTCAACCTCCTCGCCAGCCCAGGTGTAGTGTCGCCGAGTCCGGGCGCGCAACGAGAAATTTTCGCGGCGAGGCGAATTTTCAGGCTTGATTCGCCCTAACTCCAAGCCGGCTAGGCACTAGCGCTTGGGTCGTGGCTCAAAGCGCACACTACTTGTAGATGCGCGCCTCGGGCGAGTTAGGGGCGCGCCACGTCCTGGCGACGCACGGGCGCGAACCCCAGCCGTTGATAGAGCGGCAAGGCGGCCGGATGGTCGAGCGTGCAGGTGTTGACGGTCATTCGCGCGATCGGCGGGCGCCCGGCCCGGCGTTCGCCGACCGCCGGCCCCCAAGCGTCGCGAAGAGCCGCGGACAGCAGCCAAGGGCCGAGCTTAAGGCCGACATTCTCCGGCGTCAGGCCGAAATAGGCCAGATCGCAGACGCCCTCTTGGCGAAAATCGAGCTGGTAGAACCCGGCCGGGCACCCCGCGCGATAGAGCACGTTCAGTTCGACCGCCGGATCCTGGGCGAAGGCCGCGACCTCGTCATGGGGCTTTCGCAGCAAGTCGGTCCAGTCATAGGGCGCGCCGACGGTGGTGTAGAGATACAGGAAAAAGTGCAGCGGCGGCGCCTCGGCCCGCAGCAGCGCCAGCGGCGCGCCGCCGGGCATGATCGGCTGCGGCGGTGCCGGGCGGCGCGGCGGCTCGGTCATCTCAAGATAGGTGATGGTGACCTGGCGCGCGGTCATGGCCCCTCGTCAAACAGATCGGCGACGGCGGTCGCGGGCAGGAGCGCGTCGATCGGCGCGTCGCTGTTGAAGAGCGCGACCAACGCGACGAAGGCCGCGCTGTCGAGCGACGCGGCGCGCGGCGTCTTCAGCAAGGCGGCCAGGCGGGCGCGATACGTGTCGACGTCGAGCCGCGGCAACGCGGCGGACAGACCGCCCTTCGGTCGGAACCGCGCCCGGTGCAGCGCCACGTAGCGCGCGTCGCCGAGCGCGACGCAGCCGGCCCGACCGCCGCCTTCGGCGACGTCCCGTTGCAGCTGGCGCAGCTGCGCCGGGCCGTATTGCCGCCAGCCGTGGAGATCCCACTGCCGCAGCCCGGTCGGCCCAGGCGCCAAATGCACATGCGCCACGGGCCGTCCGACCCGCGCCGCGAAGCGCGCGGCGGCGCGCACGAAAGCGCGGTCGTGCGGCACATGCTCGAGACAGGACTGCGAGACGAACAGGGTCGCTTCCTCGGGGAAAGCCGCTTCGAAATCCTCGCCGTCATAGACCGTGAACCGCACGTCCGGCCCCGCGGCCTCGGCCCAAGCCGGCGCGGCGCGCACATCCGCCCCGACATAGGACAGCGGCGCCCCGGCGAACCGCTGGAACAGCGCCGCGTAACGCCCGTCGCCGCAGCCGAGGTCGAACAGCGCGAGCCGGCCCAAGAGCGCGCGCAAGCCCTGCCAGGGCAGATTGGCCCAAAACAGATCGCAAAGAAGCCGAGAGGGCGAGCCCACGATCGGCGCGACGTCGAGGCCCGCCCCGCCGACCCCGTCGGGCCCGGGCCAATAGCGCAGCTCCTCGACCGTCGCGCCGGCCCCGTCGCCCTGCAGCCGCCGGTGCGCCGCCCGGTAGCGCAGCCGCCGCCAGACGGGCTGCTTCAGATCTCCGTTGATCGGCACCGTGGTGGTCGACAGCTCCGGATCGAGCGCCAGCAGCGGCGGAACCGCGGGGCCCGAGTTCAACCGCAGCGTCGGCGCGCTCACGCGGTCGCCGCCGGCAGCATCTCGCTCGCGCCCCATTCGCTCCACGAGCCGTCATAGAGCGCGTGGTCGCGATGGCCGAGACGCTCGAGCGCCAGGTTCAAAATCGCCGCCGTCACGCCCGATCCGCAGCTGGTGATGACCGGCCGAGCCAAATCGACCCCGGCGGCCTCGAACGCGGCCCGCAGCGCGTCGAGGTCGCGCATCGTGCCGTCCTCGTTCAGAAGCTTTTTGTAATGCACGTTCTTGGCGCCCGGCATGTGGCCCGGCCGGATCCCGGGCCGGGGTTCCGGCGCGGCCCCGGCGAAACGTTCCGGGCTGCGCGCGTCGACCACCTGCGCCGAACCGGTCTTCAGCGCCTCGGACACTTCGGTCACGTCCGCCACCAGCATCGTGCGGACCCGCGGCGTGAAGTGCCGGTCGCGTTTAGGCGGCGGCAGATCTTCGACCTCGCGCCCTTCCGCGCGCCATTTGGCGAGGCCCCCGTCCAGAACGGCGACGTCGTCATGGCCGAAATACCGGAAGGTCCACCAGACCCGAGCGGCCGAGAACAGTCCGACCGTGTCGTAGACGACGATGCGATGGCCGTCGCCCACGCCAAGCCGCCGGATGCGCGAGACGAATTTCTCCATCGGCGGGATCATGTGCGGCAAGGGGCTGGAGTCGTCCGAGATTTCGTCGATGTCGAAGCGGACCGCGCCGGGGATGTGGCCGGCGTCGTAGTCCGCGGCGGCGTCGCGCCCGGCGTCGGGCAAATGATACGAGCCGTCGAGCACGCGCACGTCAGGCGCGGCCAAATGATCCGCAAGCCAGCTTGTCGACACCAACGCGCCGTCGCGCGCGCCAAAACGATCTCCCCGCGCAGCGTCAGCGCTCATGGACGTCCTCCCAAGGGTTTTTCAGCCTTCGAAACAACGCAGAGCGGTCGCGGGCGCGCAAGACGCGGCGGCCGCGGACCGCGCAAAGGTCGGGAAATTCGCAAGATGATAAGCCGGGCGCGCCGGCGAGCATGCGGATTATTGCCCATCCACCGACAGTCCCGGGCGCGCCGCCCCGGTCGCGCTAATCGAGCGCGTAAATCAGGAACTGGGTGCGCTGACCCCGACGATTGAAATTGTCGTCCGAGATCAGCGCCAGCGTCGGCGCGCCGTCGATCTCGGGCCCGAAGGTCAGACCTTCGAGATTGTCGACGTCGTCCAGCGTCTCGCCGGCGCGAAAGCTGTGGACCAGGCGCTTGCGCATCGGCCGCGGCGGCGGCGCGCCGTCGGCGAGGCTCGGGCGGTCGAGAACGTCGTCGGCCCCGTCGAACCCGGTCTCATACAGCGAGACCGTGTTGCCCTGACCGACCGAATAGGACCGCTCGAGCGCATAGAGCCCGCCCTCGGGCCGCGCCAGCAGGGCGACGAGCCCGTTGGTCCCGAACCGCTCGGCCGGGATCGGGCGGGCTGCGATGGGGTCTGTCGGATAGAGATGCTCGGCCACCGCCCGGCGCGTGTCGGGGTCGAACAGCGTCACCCGAACCAGCGCGCCCGCGCCGAGGCCGGCGGGCGGCCCGTCCTGGGCGAGCGCGTCCTCGACCCCGACCGCGACGCGCCCGTCGGGCAGCACCGCCACGGCCTCGTAACCGCGGTTGTCGCGCGCGCCGACCGGCGCGCCGTCGGGCCCTGAGCCCGGAACATGGTGCGCCGGGGTCTCGAAGCGCGCTCGCAGGCCGCCGTCGCCCCCCCGCAGCGACACCGTCGGTCCGGCGCCCGCTTCGCTTTCGGTCGCCAGATAAAACATGCCGTCCGGCCGACGCGCCAACGCCTCGGCGTCGATCGCGCCCGGCGGATAGGGCGCGCCCGCCTCGGCGGTCAGCGCGACGACCTCGACGACGTCGAAAGCCTTGATCGCCTCGGCGGGCGGACGCGACGGGTCGATCTCGATGCGCAGCCGGTAGAACCGCGCCGGTCCGCGCTGCGCGCGGTCGTCCGAGACCGCGGCGTAGAGCCCGGATTGGGGGTCATAGTCGAGCGAGGACAGCCCGCCGAAGGCGACGCCGTCGATCGCCAGCCCGGACGGCAGCGCATAGACGCCGACCAGCCGGAGCGCCGGGGGCGCCGCCGCCTGCTCCGCCCGAGCCGGGCTCGCGCCCCAAAACAGGCCCGCAAGCGCCAGGGCGGCGGCCGCGAGCGCCGCCCGGCCGCGCGGGCGCGGCGGCGGGCCCCGGCGCAGGGCCCAGATAGGGGTAAGGGCGGGGGGCG
>CAZBIG010000263.1:0-4744 GCA_964491865.1 uncultured Neomegalonema sp.
CCGGGCCCCGAAGACCCCGGCCGCGGCGCGCGGCGGCGAGGCCGACCTCGGCGATGGCGGATCCGATCATGATGCTCTTCCCGTCTGACGGTCGCGCCGGGGCGCAGGACGCGCCGCGCGCGACAGTCGCCGCGCGCGTCTTTCCAAAGCGTGAAGAGCGCCCGCCGCCGTTAGGCGCCGCGGGTCGTTTCAGGCGGGGCGCGGCGGACCCGCCGCCCAGGCCTTAGGCCCTCTGGTCAAAGCCTTCGGATCTGACGCCTTCGGGTCGCGCGCCTTCGGGTCACGCGCCTTCTACTCACGCGCCTTCGGGCATCTTCGCGATCCGGATATAGGGTTTCGGGCGCTTGATCTCGCCGAAGATCGCCGCCGCGTCCTCGTCCGAGACCGCGGGCGTGAGGATCACCTCGCCGCCGGGCGTCCACTGCGCCGGCGTCGCGACCTTATGCTGAGCGGTCAGCTGCAGCGAATCGATCACCCGCAGGATCTCGTCAAAGTTGCGTCCGGTGGTCATGGGATAGGTCAGGATCAGTTTGATCTTCTTATCAGGCCCAATGACGAAGACCGAGCGCACGGTGGCGTTGTCGGCCGGCGTGCGCCCCTCCGAGCTGTCTCCGGCGTCGGCCGGCAACATCCCGTACAGCTTGGCGACGCGCAAATCCGGGTCGCCGATCATCGGATAGCGCACCTGATGGCCCGTGACGTCGACGATGTCCTGTTTCCAGCGCTGGTGGTCCTCGACCGGATCGACGCTGATGCCGATGATCTTGACGCCGCGTTTCTCGAATTCGGGCGCGATGCCCGCCATATATCCGAGCTCAGTGGTGCAAACCGGCGTGAAGTCTTTCGGGTGCGAGAACATGACGGCCCAACCGTCGCCGATCCATTCGTGAAAGCTGATCGGGCCGTCGGTGGTGTCGGCCGTGAAGTTCGGCGCCTCGTCGTTGATCTTGAGCGACATGGTTGGATCTCCCGTCTATCCGATTGCGCGTCTCCCCGTCGCGACACCTAATCGGCGCCGGGGGGCGACGCCATAGGCGGGCGGGCGACGCGCGCGATTTTACGCGGTCCCGAAGCGCCGCCCGAAAACGCCGCCCGCGAAGGCCGGGTTGGCGCGATGGCGGGGCCGGCATCGAGACGGAGGCTGTTCATGGGCGGCGCGGGCGGCGACGATCGAGACCCGGGGCGCGACGCGGCGCCGACGATCGACTGGACGCGTTTCCGAGCGCGGGCGGCGGCGCTTGGGCTGCCCGCGCGGGGGGGGACGCCGATCGGCGCGGCCGCGCCGGCCCCGATCGACGCGCCGCCCCCCGCCGGACCCTCCGAAGCGGCCGCCCCCAAAGCGGCCGCCGAACCGCCCGCCGCCGCCCCGTTGGCGATCGCGCTCCTGGGGTATGACGGAACGCCGACGCTGTGGCGCGCCTTCGCCGCGGCGCCGGAAGCGTCGGACGGCGCGCCGCACCCGATGGACCGTTGGAGCCGGCGACTGGGCGACGCGCTGGCCGCCGCGTTCGGCGGCCGCGCCTATTTCCCGTTCGAGGGTCCGCCCTATCACCCGTTTTTCGCCTGGGCCGAAGCCGCCGACCAGGTCTGGCGCTCGCCGATCGGGATGTTGGTCGGGGCCGGGCGCGGTCTGTGGGTCGGCTACCGCGCCGCCATCGCCGCGCCCCGCCGCTTCGCCGGCGCGCCCGCCCCGGCCCGGTCGCCGGCGCCCTGCGAGGCCTGCGCCGGCCGCCCATGCGAGACGCGCTGCCCGGTCGACGCCTTCGGGCCGGACGGCTACGACGTCGCGGCCTGCGCCGCCCATCTTGAGGCGCCCGAAGGCGCGCCCTGCCGAGACCGCGGCTGCCTGGCGCGGCGGGCCTGCCCGGTCGCGCCGCCCCCGCCCGAGGCGCAGGCGGCGTTTCACTTGGCGGCGTTCAGGGCGGCGCGACGCGCCGCGCGCTCGGAGACGCAAAGATGACCACGCCGACCGCCCGAGCCGCGCCCACCGCCGCGCCTTTCGACGCGCCCGGCGTCGAGCGGCCGTTTCTGTTCCTGCGCCACGGCGAAACCGACTGGAACCGCCAGGGGGTCTGCCAGGGTCAGCTCGACATCGGTCTGAACGCGCTCGGCCGAGACCAGGCGGCGCGGGCGGCGGCGCTGCTCGACGGCGAACCGATCGCCCGGATCGTGACCAGCCCGCTGCGCCGGGCGCGCGACACCGCGGACGCCGTGGCGCGGCGGCGCGGCTTGACCGTGAGCGCCGACCCCGATCTGCGCGAGGCGCATCTCGGGGCGCATCAGGGCGCGCGCCACGGCCCGTGGCTGGCCGACTATTGGCGCGGCGCCTATGCGCCGCCGGGCGGCGAGACCTTCGAGGAGTTCGTCGAGCGGGCCTGGGCGGCGATGGCGCGCGCGGCGGCGCTCGGGCCGGATACGCTGATCGTGGCCCATGGGGGCCTGTGGCGCGCCGCCATGCGCCGGGTCGTGGTGACGCCGGCGTTCCGCATGCCGAACGCGCTGCCGGTGCGGGTCGCGCCCGAGGCGTCGGGCTGGCGCGCCCTGCCGTTGGCCCCGCTGCCGGACGGGGCCGCGCTCCGGCGCGCCGAGACCGACCCGCGGGCCGAGACAGGGACCGAGACGACGGGCGGCCTTGGGGGATGAACCGGATCCGAGGGCCGATCGTGATCGCCGCGCCGACGGCCGCGGGCTCGACCGGCGGACCCGGACCGGCCAGTGTCGCCGGATGACCCGCCTGATTCTGCTCCGACACGCCAAATCCGACTGGAGCCGGCCCGATCTGCCCGACCATGACCGCCCGCTCGCCCGCCGGGGCCGACTCGCCGCGCCCCTGATGGGCGCTTGGCTGACCGAGATGGGCTTCGTCCCCGACGCCGCGCTGGTGTCGAGCAGCGTGCGGACCCGCGAGACCTGGGCCCGCCTGACCGCAACCCTGCCGTCCGCGCCCGAGCCGATCCTCGCGCCGGAAATCTACGAGGCCGAGCCCGACGCCCTGCTCGACGCCGTGCGGCGCGCGCCGGCGGCCGAGACGCTGCTGATGCTCGGGCATTGCCCCGGGCTCGAGCTTTTGGCGGCGCGTCTGGCCCGCAAGCCGCTGCGCATGCCGACGGCGGCGGCGGCGGTGTTCGAGCGCGACGGGGCCGCCGCGGGCTGGGCGGACGCGGCCCGGACCTACTCGGCCGACGCGCCCTCGGGCGGCGGCGCCCGCCTGATCGCGTTCGAGAGCCCGAAGACCCTGGTTTGACGCGCGGCCGCCGCCGATCCGAGCGCGCCCCCGTGCGAACCGCCCTTCGGCGGTTGGAGGCGACCGGTCAGGACGCGGCCGGTCAGGAGGCGACCGGTCAGGGCGCGACCAAGGCCCAGCGCACGATCAGTCTGGCGCGCACCGACGTCTCGCCCGGCGCGATCGCCGCGCCCATCTCGACGCGCGCGACGCGCGGTCTCGGATTTTCGGGGCGCTCGGCCCCCGGCTCGTCGATCGCCAAGACCTCGCCGAGCGCCGCTTCCGCCTCGCCGGCCAGCAGCGCCGCCTTTCGTTGCGCGTCGGCGAAGGCCTGGCGCCGCGCGTCGTCGGCCAGCGCGCGCTGATCGGCCAGGAAAAAGCGCACCCCGTCGGTTCGGGTCGCGCCCGCTTCGGTCGTCGCGTCGAGGATCTCGGACAGCCGCGCGAGGTCGCGAACGGTCACCACCGCCTCATTGCGGGCTTCATAGCTCACCAAGGTGCGCCGTCGGGGCGCGCCGACGCGCGGCGCGACCCGCTCGTAACGCGGCCGGACCGAGACTTGCAGCGTTCGGACGTCAGCGCGGCGATCGAGGCCCAGCGCTTCGGCCCGGTCGAGCACCGCCGTCATGGCCTCGGCGTTGAGCCTCAGCGCCTCGGCGGCGGTCTCGGCTTCGGTGTCGACGCCGACCCGAAGCTCGGCGCGATCGGGCGTCGCCGAGACTTCGCCTTCTCCGACGGTTACGATATACCGCGGAGAGGGATCGGGACGCGGGGGCGCGGACGGGCCGCAGGCGGCGAGCAGCAGCGCCGTCAGGGCCAGGGCCGACGCGGCGGGCCGAAGGACGGCTGCGGCGGTCGGCGCGCGCGGCGCAGCGCGCAACGGGACGCGAAGGGTGAGGCGACGCATGGTTTTCCCCAAACGAGCGGCCAAACAGGACCCCGAGAAGGCGCCGGAGGGCGATCCTTGGGCGGACCAAACGGACCTGAAAACGCCGGCGCTGTCCAACCACGCGCCGGCCGACCCCGCGCCGGCCGGCGACCCGGCCGCCATCGCCGAGCGCGTGGTGTTCCGCCTGTGGGCCGCCGGCGTCGTGAACGCCAGCGCCATCAAGGAGGCGCGCGCCGAGATCGACGACCGCACCCGGCTCGACCAGGCGCTGGTGCGGCTCGGCTTGGTCGACGAGACGGCCGCCGCCCAAGCGCTGGCGGCGGAGCTTGACGTGCCGTTCGCGGGCGAGGGGGATTTCCCGGCCTGCCCGGTGGCGCTCGACATGCTGCCGAAGCGGTTCGTCCGCGAATCTCTGGCGCTGCCGTTGAAGGACGACGGCGCGGTGTTGCGCCTGGCGGTGGTGGACCCGCTCGACGCCTACGCCCAACGCGCGATCACGCTGAAGACCCGGCGGCGGGTCGAGATCGCCTGCGCGGCCGCCTCGCGGCTCGAGCGCGAAATCGCCCGACTGTACGACGGCCGGACCGCCTCGGCGCGCCCCGACGCCGCGTCGGCCGACACCCGTCCGGCGG
>CAZBIG010000264.1:0-4743 GCA_964491865.1 uncultured Neomegalonema sp.
ACAAGTGGCCGTCCGGCTCGCCCGCGTCGGGCAGCATGTACTGAACGCCCGGCTCCCTCAGCTCGAGCCGCATGTACACGGTCATCGCCACCGAGATCAGGCCCAGCAGACCGGCGGTCCACAGGTACAAGATGCCGATGTCTTTGTGATTGGTCGAGCAGAACCAGCGGGTGAAAAAGCCCCGCGATCCGTGCGCCTCCAGATGGGCTGTCGCCTCAGCCATGCGTTCCAACTCCCAGAACAAATTGAACGGCGGCCACACATTCCGCGTCGCGAATGGGTGTAGCGGTTTCTTGGTGTCGGTCCAGTTTCACGGCGCAAACGCCCCGGGACGTGCGTCAATACGCGCGGCGCGCCGGACACAGTCGAGAAACAGTGGCGGGCCGTCGCGCGAACTCGTCGCGGCGCGCCGCCAATCGCGCCCTCGATGGCGCCGCGGGGCCGCCGCCCCGCGGCCCGATCAGCGGGGCGCGCGTTTCGCCGGCGGCCACGACCAGCGCGCCGCTTCTTCTCGCAAAAACGCGATCACATCCGCCCGCGCCTGCGCATCCTGAAGCCCGATGAAGCTCGAGGCGCCATCCGGCGTGAAGCCGCCCGGATCGGTCAGATAAGCGTCGAGCGCATCGACGTCCCAAACCCGCCCGCGCGCGCCCTCGAGCACCAACGGCAAGCTGTAGGCGAAGTCGTCCAGCCCGCCGAGCCTGCGGCCGAACACGGCGTTCAAGGCCGGGCCGGTCTTGTGGCGCGCGCGCGGCCCGAGATCGTGGCAGATCCGGCATTCGGCGAAGTAGAAGCTGCCGCGCACGCTGTCTCCGGCCGCCGCGTCGACCGACTGCGCGCCCGCGTCGCCGCCCAAGGCGGCCAGGCCCAAGATCAGGCCGACGATCCGCCCGGCCGCGCGACCCCTGGCTGTTTTGCTGTGATCGCGTCTCATGCGTCGCCCCGCCCCCATCTCTCCCCCCTCTCGCCCTGGCGTGTCGCCCTCGCGAGTCGCCTTCGCGTGCGGCCCTCGCGTGTTTCTCGCCCCGGTCCCTGACGGCGGCCGCAGTCTCGGTCAAGAGCCCATCACGCGCCGCCTGCGCAGATCTGTCCCGAGCAACTCCGCGCCCCCGTCGCGACGCTGGTGCGCGCGTCGCGCAGGCCAGACTCGCCGGCCGTCAGGTCGAGACTTCGTCGCGACCAATCCGATCTCGGCGGCGTTCATTGGGGCCGTTCATGGGAGCGATGCCGAAACCAAGAAGGGTCGATGAGAACTCAATCGCCGAAGGCGGCGTCGAGCGCGGGCTCGAAATGCGTTTTCAACGCCAGATCGAGATCCGGCCCGGTCACGGGCGCGCCGAGATCGACCAGGCTCGTGACGCCGTGCCCGCGAATTCCGCACGGGACGATCCCGTCGAAATGCGACAGGTCCGGATCGAGGTTCACCGACACGCCGTGGAAACTGACCCATCGGCGCAGCCGGACGCCGATCGCGGCGATTTTGTCCTCGCGCTGCGGCGCGCCGCGATCGCGTCGGCGGACCCAGACGCCGACCCGGCCCGCTCGGCGCTCGCCCGCCACGTTGAACTCGGCGAGCGCCCGGATCAGCCATTCCTCCAACCCCCAGACCAAAGCGCGGACGTCGCGGCGGCGGCGCGCAAGATCGAGCATCACGTAGCCGACCCGTTGACCCGGCCCGTGATAGGTCAGCTCGCCGCCCCGACGGGTTTCGAAAACCGGAAAGCGCTGGGGCGTCAGCAGATCTTCGGGTCGCGCCCGGGGCCCGGCGGTGTAGAGCGGCGGATGTTCGAGCAGCCAAACAAGCTCGGGGGCCCGACCGGCGGAGATCTCCGCGACCCGCGCCTCCTGAGCCGCCTCGGCCTCGCGATAGCCGATCGGACCGTCGCTCAGCTTCCATTCGATCATGCCCAAGGGCTCCTGCAGCTGGCCGCCGCCCCCGCCTGACCGGCGACGCGCAGCCCCTGTACAGACCCCGACCGCTCGGCTATACGCCCCAGCCAGTGCGGTCGTGGCGGAACTGGTAGACGCGCAACGTTGAGGTCGTTGTGGCCGAAAGGCCGTGGAAGTTCGAGTCTTCTCGACCGCACCACCCTTTTTCGCGCGGGCGCTTGTCGAGCCCCCGCAGACGCGCGGACAGGCGCGGGCCCTCGCCTTGCGCGCCCGCCGCATGGTCTTGTCCGTCGGTCTCGGTCTCGCGCGTCCGGCTCGCGCTTGACCACACAGTTTTGGCCACGCAATCTTGGCTACTCAATCTTGGCCACTCAGTCTTGGCGAACGGCTTCGAAAGAAATCGTCACCGGGATCTCGTCGCCGACCCATCCGTTGTCGACGGCGTAGGTCATGCCCCAGTCGCTGCGCTTCACGACGGCGGTGGCGGTGACGCCCATCACGTAAGTCCCGCCGAACGGGTACTGGCCGCTTTTATTCCAAACCACCTCGACCTCGATCGGCCGGGTCTCGCCGCGGATCGTCAGATCGCCGGTCAGGACGCCGGCGCGCTCCCCGGTCTCGCGCGCGCTCGTCATCTCGAACACGATCTCGGGGTGCGCGTCGGCCAGCAGGAAATCTTTCCCCCGTAAATGCTTGTCGCGCGCTTCCTGGTTCGAGAACACGCTCGTCGCGTCGATCGTGAAGCGCGCGTCCGACAGCGTGCGCGTCGTCTCGTCAAAGGTGAACGCGCCCCCGCCCTTCAGAAACAAGCCGATCACGTCGCCATACCCCACATGATCCGCGCGCCAGGCGATCGACAGATGGTCCTGGTCGATCACATAGCGCCGCGGCTCGGCCTGCGCCGGGCCCGAGGCCGCAGCGACCGTCAGCAGCGCCGTCGCGGCCCCGACAAGCGTGTTTCGAAGCAATCGCATCGAGCCTTCTCCTTAATCCGTAATGGTCCGCCTCACCGCGGCGCCGCGCCAAGATCGCGCCCAGATCGCGCCACGACCGCCGCCTAACGATCATGAAAATTGGAGGCCGGCCATGATTCTCAAGACCACCCGCAGCGACGCCCTGGCGCGCGCCCTCGCCCGCGCCGACGCGCGGCGGGGTCCGGCGGTTCTCACCCGGCGCGCGCTGTTGCCGCTGGCGGTCGGCGCGAGCCTGGCGGGGGTGGGCGGCGCGCTGGCTTGGACCCGCCGAGCCGCGGCCGAGACCCCGCCCGCGATGCTGCCCGAAGCCGAGCGCGCCGACCGTCTCGAGGTGCGCAAGGCCGATCGGCTGCTCATCCTCTGGCGGGGCGACCGCGAACTGGCGCGTTATCAAATCGCGCTCGGCTCCGCGCCCGAGGGCCATAAGCGCCAAGAGGGCGACGGGCGCACGCCCGAAGGCCGCTACCGGATCGACCGGAAAAACCCCGCCTCGAGCTTCCATCTCAGCCTGGGGATTTCCTATCCCGACGCCGAGGACCGCACGGCCGCGGCGCGCGCCGGCGTCTCGCCGGGCGGCGACATCTTCATTCACGGCCTGCCGAACGGGCTCGGCGCGATCGGCGCGCGCCATCGCCGGCACGACTGGACGGCCGGCTGCGTGGCCGTGACCAACGACGAAATCCGAGACGTCTGGTCCCGCGTCGCGATCGGCGCGCCGATCGAGCTGAAAGCCTGAGCGCCGGCGATCTCGGGGGCGACCGGCGCGCCGCTTAGAGGAAACTCGCCAGCTTCAGCGCCAGGGCCGTGTCGCCCTTGATCTTGATCTTGCCGGTCATCACGGCGACGGCCGGATTGGCCTGGCCCGTCATGAGCTTGTCGAGCGTCTCGGCGGACATCGCGATCGTCGTGTCGGCCGGGGTTTCGGCGTCGTTCGACACCGTCGCCTGGTCTCCGGTCCCATCGATGCGGATCGCGCCGTCCGCACCGAGATCAAGCAGGATCGCTTTGCCGAACCCTTTCTTGCCGGACGCGGATTTCGCGATTTTCGTGGTCAGCGTCTCGAGCATTGGGGGTCCTCCGACAGTGGGGCGCTTCGCCGATGGCGCCGCTGGGCGGCGCGCGCAAGGGCGACGTGACGTCCGTTTGCGCGCCCGCGACGAGGTGTCCGAATAGCGCCGCAGGCCCGCCGCCACGCCCGTTCGCCGCCCCGCGCGCGGCGCGCCCGACCGAGGCCGTTCGCGTGGGGGCGGGGCGCGCGGCTAAAGCGTCCAGGGATGCCCGCGCTGGATCGGAGCCGTCGGGGCCGGAAGCGCCGCTTCGAAGCGGCGAAGCGCGCCGTCGAGCCAGTCGCGCGCCGGGGCCCAGCGGTCCGGCGGCTGTTGCCACCAGACCAGCCGCAGCTCGACGCCGAAGCCGCCGAACAGGCGCAGACCCAAGCTCATGCCGTCGAGACCCAGGCCCGGCGGCGCGTCGGGCGTCTCCAGCGCCAGGTCGCGCGTCGCGGCGGCGAGCCCGGCGCGCAGATCGCGCCAGTCGGTCTCGGTGAGCGGCGCTTCGGCGCCGTACAGGCGCAGTCGGCCGTCGCACGACGGAAGCCGCGCGATCCGACGGACATGCGGGCGCCCCGAGGTCTCGAACGCCGTCCATGTCGCGCTCGGGTCGAAGGCGGGCGCGCGCCAGCAGAAAACCAGCGGCCGCGTGGCCCTGGGAGATCGCCGCGGCAGCGACGGATGGCCGAAGGGCGCCGCGAGCGCCGCTTCCGCCGCGTGACGCCCGGCCTCGGGGCCGACGGCGGCGTGGGGCCAGGGCCGAAACAGATCGAGCGGTCCGCCGAGCATCGTCACCGCCCGGCCCGGTCGGCCGCCGCCCCGTCCGCCCC
>CAZBIG010000265.1:0-4724 GCA_964491865.1 uncultured Neomegalonema sp.
CGGGGTCGCCGGCGCGCGGGCGTCCGGATCGTGCTCGCTGCGCCAGAGCGCCGCCGCGCCGCCGACCGCGCGTGCTCCGGCCGGCGGCGCGACGCCCGCCGCCTCGACCACGCTGTCGACCGCCTTGTCGACCGCCGACGCGGCCCCGCTGTCGCTCGCCACCCGTCGACCCTCCTTGGAAGCGGCCCTGTCGCCGCGGTCGCATACGCCAAATAAGGGATTGATAAAACAGCCTGTCTCTAAATACGGGGTAGCGAGCGCTGGTTAACAGAGGGTTAACGCCGCCGGGGCCGCCGCGGCCGCGCCGGTCCTTTTCGCGACGGCCCGGCTTATGCGACAGAAGCGCCCGGGCCCGCGCGGCGGGGTCGGCAACCATCGAGCGAGGGCATGCGCGCGCCAGAACCGAAAATCGGCGTCGTGCTGGGCGCGGGCGCCGCGCGCGGCTGGAGCCATATCGGCGCGCTCCGGGCGTTCGAAGCGCTCGGCGCGCCGATCCATGTCGTCTGCGGCTGCTCAAGCGGCGCGATGGTGGCCGCCTCCTACGCGAGCGGCCGGCTGTCCGCGCTGCAGGATCTGGCGACCGGCATGACGCAAAGCCGCATGCTGCGCTTTTTCGACCTCAGCTTCTCGGGCGGCGGCGTCATCGAAGGCCGCTGGATCGTCGATTTCCTGCGGCAAAACATCGGCGACGTGGCCATCGAGGACGTCTCGCCCCGGTTCGGCGCCGTCGCCACCGAATACGGCGTTGGCCGAGAGGTGTGGTTCACCCGCGGCTCGATGATCGACGCGGTCCGGGCCTCGATCGCTCTGCCGGGCGTCTTGACGCCGGTGCATCTCGACGGGCGATGGTTGTCCGACGGGGCCCTTGTGAACCCGTTGCCGGTGACGCTCTGCCGATCGCTCGGGGCCGACATCATCATCGCGCTCAACACCGGCGGCGATCTGGCGACAGTGCGTCCGCCGGTGCTGCGCCCCGAGACCGGCGGGCCGGCGACCTACTCGTCCTGGCTCGCCTGGATGACCGGGCGCGCCGACGCCGACAGCGCCCCGAAGCCGCCGCCGCGGCCGAGCTATTTCGAGGTGCTCGGCGATTCTCTGCTGACCATGCAGAACTTCATCGCGCGGATCCGCCTGGCGGCCGATCCGCCGGACGTCGTGATCACCCCCGATCTTGCGGGCGTCGGGATCATGGATTTCCACAAAGGGGCCGAGGCCATCGCGGCGGGCGAAGCCGCGGTCTACGCGGCGGCGGACAGGCTCGAAGCCGTATGCGCGCTGGCCGCGCGGACCGGAGCCGCAGGCGCGCGGACCGCGCCGCCCGGAGCCGAGAGCGCGCGCGCCGCGCCCGAGGAGGGCGCCGCCGCGGCCGAGCCGACGGCCGACCCCGACGCCTCGGCGGCGGCGCTGGGCGCGGAGACAGGCGCGGCGACAGGCTCGGCCGCCGACGCCGAGCCGGCGGCGGATCAAGTCCCGCCCGACCCTGCGCGTTCGAACGCCGCGACGTAAAACCCGTCGGTGTCGGTCGTCGCCGGCGAAAAACGCGACTCGGTTCGGCTGGTCGGGGCGCCCGAAAGCCCGGCGCGCGCCCAGGCGGGACCGATCGCGATCGGCGCAAAGGCGGGATGAGACGCCAGGAACCGCGCCCGCGCGCCCTCATTTTCCATTCCCAAAAGAGAACAGGTGGCGTAGACCAACACCCCGCCCGGCGCCGTCGCCCTCGCCCCGAGCGCCAGCGCTTGGTCCTGGGCGTCGCGCTGCGCGTCGAGCCGGTCAGGAGCCAAGCGCCATTTCGCGTCCGGCCGGCGCGACCAAGTTCCCGAGCCGGAGCACGGCGCGTCGACCAAGACAAGCGCGCAAGCCCCGTCCAAGGCCGCGCGCGCCCGATCGTCGAGGAGCGTCGGCCGCGCCCCCGCCCGCGCCGCGCGCTCGGGCAAATCGGCCAAGCGCTGGGGCGCGACGTCGTAAGCGCAAAGCCGCGCCGCGCGCGGCAGGCTGGCGGCGAGCGCCAGCGTTTTGCCGCCGGCGCCCGCGCACAGATCGAGCGCGATCGGACGGGGCGTCTCGGGGATCAGCGCGGCGGCGAGCAGCGCCGCCGCCTGGCTCGCGGCCTCCTGCACCTCCACCCACCCGGCGGCGAAGGTCTCGGATCGGTCGACGCGCGCAGGGGCCTTCAGGCGCAGTCCGAGCGGCGAGACCGGCGCTGGCGCGACCTCGACGCCCTCGGCCGCCAACCGGGCCGCGGCCGCCTCGCGCGTCGCCTTCAGCGCGTTCACCCGCAGATCGACGGGCGCGCGCCGCGTTTGCGCGCGCGCCTCGGCCGCGGGATCGGCGACCGACGCCGCAAGCTCGGCCGCCAACCAATCCGGCCAGTCCGGCGGCGCCGCCTGAGGCCGCCAGGCGCGCAGCGCGGCGCGCTCGTCCTCGGACAGCGGGGTCGGCCCGAAGCGGCCGCCGCAAAACAGCGCGTCCAGGGTCTCGAGCGCGCGCCCTTCGGCCACGAAACTCGACAGCAACCGCCCCCGCCCGGTCGGGCCGAGCGGCTCGGCGGCGGATCGAAAGCGCCGGAGCGCGCCGTAGACGAGATCGGCGATCGCCGCGCGGTCCTTCGCGCCGGCGTAGCGGTTCGCCTTCGCCCACCGCGCCATCAGCGCATCGGCCGCCGCGGTCTCCCCGGGCCGAGCGAAGGCGTCGAGCAGCTCGATCGCGGCGGCGGCGCGGGCGGCGGGCGTCATGCGCCGAGGGTATGTCGTCGGGAGGGGCCGGCCGCAAGGGGCCGCCGCGCCGCGGCGCGGCCGGAACTCGCGCCCGTCTCGCGCTGGCCCTGACGCGGGCCCTGACGCTGGTCCCGGCTCCGCCTCCGCCCTTGGCCGAGCGGGCGGGCCGGCAAGTCCGGCCGTCCTCTCCCGGGTCAGCGCTCCGAAATATTCGCGCCGCACTGTGAACCCGATCACTGACTAGCGCCCCATTCTTGTGAAATGTCCGGCTTGCGAGGCGGACCGATCGCCTTCGAGACACTTGGAGATTGGGAACTATGGGCACGTACACTGACGGCGACGGCAGCAATAAGATCAAAGCGTCGAAAAAATCCGACAACATCTATGCCGGGGGCGGCGACGACACGATCGAAGCGCGGAATGGCAAAGATCGGGTCTTCGCCGGCGACGGTCACGACGTCGTCAATACCGGCGATGACAGTGACCTTGCCTACGGCGAGGGCGGGAACGACCGGATTGACGGCGGAGACGGCTCTGACCTGCTCTACGGCGGCGACGGCCGAGACCGCATCTGGGGCGACGACGGCGCTGATTTCGTCTACGGCGGCGTGGGTCGCGACACGCTGGACGGCAACGACGGCGATGACGTCTTGAAAGGCGCCGAAGGAAACGACGAGATGTACGGCGGCGCTCAAACCGACACGCTCTACGGCGGCGTTGACCAAGACCTTATGTATGGCGGCGATGGTTACGACGACTTGTACGGCGGAGACGGAAACGACCTGATCTACGGCGGCGACGGCGAAGATGTCGCGTCGGGGGACGCTGGCAACGACACCCTGTACGGCGGCAATGGCGACGATTCGCTGACGGGCGGCGACAATAACGACACGCTCGAAGGCAACAGAGGCAACGACACGCTGGAGGGCGACGCGGGTGAAGACGTCCTCAACGGCGGCGATGGGGCCGATCGGCTTTATGGCGGCGACGACAACGATACGCTCGACGGGGGCACCGGCGCCGACAGGCTTGAAGGCGACGACGGCGCGGATCTCCTGAAAGGCGACCGCGGCGATGACCAGCTCTGGGGCGAGGCGGGCGACGACACGCTCGAAGGCGGTGACGGTCACGACAGCCTTTACGGCGGCGACGGCGACGACACGTTGGAGGGCGGAGACAATCAAGACAGGCTCGAAGGCGGGGCCGGCGACGACCGGCTCGTGGGCGGAAAGAACAGCGACACCTACACCGGCGGCGACGGCAATGATGTGTTCGTCATCCGCAACAGCTCCAATGTAGGAGCTGAGAATCGCAATAAGGAGACCATCACCGATTTCGTGAGCGGTGAGGACAAAATCGACGTGAGCAGTTTCGCAAGTAGTCTCAATGACTTCGAGATCTCGGACGAGGCTGGCGCGGTGCGACTGCTTTTCGAGAAATACACCGGCGAACAAGTCGCGATTTTCGTTGAAAACGTCTCAAAGGACGATTTGGACGCGTCCGACTTCATTTTCTAATGAACCAGAGCGGCTCCGCTGTAATCAAGCGGAGCCGCGCATCGCGCTGCGCGCGGCCGCGGCGCGCAGCCACCTGACCCGCGACCCCGTCGGATCCGCTCGGCGACGCCGCGGCCGCGCCGGGCGACGGACGCGGGTTTCGCGGGACCGACGCCGAGGCTTCCGACCTCGGGCCCGCCCCGCGTCCGCGTGAACCGCCGGCGGCCCCGATCCATCGGAATAAACCGGCCCCAAGCGTCCTGAGCCGCTGCGCTCCGCGGGCCGGGGCGCGACGTCCTCGTGGTCGGCGGGCATGACGTCGGGGATCGGGCTCTGGTCCTCGATTTCGACCGGAGCGCGGAGGTGATCGCGCTCCTGGCAGCGGCTTCCGTATCCTTCCCGTTCGAGAACGAGAACCGCCGCTGCGCCTCAGGGCGGACCTCTCCCCTCTGACCTTCGCCCCCCCCTGTCTGTCTCGGATCGCATAGTCTGATGGCGCGAAGGGGAGCCCGTC
>CAZBIG010000266.1:0-4718 GCA_964491865.1 uncultured Neomegalonema sp.
GGCCGACGATCACCACGGTCGCGCCTTGGCGCTTGGCGAAGCCGACCAGCTCGTGCGCCGAGGCGCGCACCTGCGCCACCGCGCCCGGCGCGCTTTCCACATGGTCGGCCCACATGGTTTGAATCGAATCGATCACCGCCAGGCCCGGCTTTTCGGCCTCGAGCGTCGTCAGGATGTCGCGCAGGTTGGTCGCGCTCGCCAACTGGACGGGCGCGTCCGACAGGCCGAGCCGGCCGGCGCGCATGCGGATCTGGTCCGCGGCCTCTTCGCCCGACACATAGACCACGCCCGGCAGCCCTTGCGCCGCGCCGGCGCGCGCCACCGTCGCGGCCGCTTGCAGCAGCAGCGTCGACTTGCCGATGCCCGGATCGCCGCCCACCAACACCGCCGAGGCTTGCACCAGCCCGCCGCCCAGCACGCGATCGAGTTCAGCGACGCCGGTCGGGCGGCGGGGCGGCGGCGCCTCCGCGCCCGACAGGGGCGTCAGATCGACCCGACGCCCGCGCGCGCGGCCCAGCGTTTTCGAAGCCGGGCCGCTGTCGGACAGGCCCGTCTCTTCGACAACGCCGCCCCATTCCCCGCAGGCGTCGCACCGTCCGGTCCATTTCGCGAAGGCCGCGCCGCAATGCTGGCACACATAGGCCGGCGATTTCGAGGCTTTGGTCATCGGCGGCTCCACCAGCGCACACGGCGTCTCCGCTCCATTGCGCAACATAGTGAGCTACACGGGTCAAGAGCCTCAAGATTTCGGGTCTTCCACCGCGCGCGGCTCGCTGGCCGCCGGGCCGTCGCACCGTCTTCGCCGGGTCTCCCAACTGGCCCAGATCGACACCAGGATCAGCGCTGTGAAGAAATGCGTGCCCCATTCGACTTGCAGATCGCCGATGCCGCGATAGGCGATGATGTAAAAGGCGAGCAGGAACACGTCCGCCATCGACAGCCGCGCGACCCCGTCCAAATAGGGCGCGATGGCGCGCGCGGACGGCGCGTCCGAGAACTGCGCATAGACCAGCAAAAGCGTCTTCAAGTACGGGAACACCACCGCGAAAAGCGCGACCGCGACGGCCAGAAAAGCGTCGGTCTGATAAAGCTCGACCACGCCCGACAACACGCTGATCGTCTCGGAGCTGAACAGCCACGCCACTTCCGCGGTCGCGAGCGGCGCCTGCCAGGCGAGGGGAAACAGACCCAACAACGCAAGATTGGCGAATTTCGCGAGCGTCAGGCTCCACCGCGCCGGCATGCCGGTCCGATCACGCCAGCGGCGCGCCGCTGGCGACGATGCCGCCGAGCAGCGCCAAGGGCAGGGGGCTCAGCCGAGACCATCCTTTCTCGAACACCGCCGCCATGCCGGCCGAGACCAGCAACCCGGCCCCCGCCACGATCGAGACCAGTTCGGGCGGCGCGCCGAGGAAGGGCCAGCCCTCCTGAATAGCCAAAAGCGCGGCCATCATCACCAGCACGCAAATCACGCAAGCCGCATGCGCGCGCTTCAGCCAGCCGCCCTGCGACAGGGTCTGACTGACGCTAAACAAAAAAGCGCCGAACACGCCGAACGCGAGCAGCACCCCTAAGGCCAGTATCGGCAGCTCCATAGACCTCTCCCCGCGCGTCGCGCCCGACCGGTCAGCCGTCGGTCATCACCCGTCCGCCCAGCTGGTAGAGCAGGGCGACGAAGACCAACAGACCGATCGCGAACACCATCGCCAAAACCCAGTCGATCCAGGCCGCGCGCCCGCCGATCGCCGCCGCTCGGCCGAAGCCCCAGATCAGCGCCACCAACCCGCCCGCCCGCAACGCCAACGCCGCGCCGAACAGGACGAGCCCGACCGCGCCGGTCGAGATGTCGGCGAAGGTTGGATCGCGCTGCAAATAGAGCATGCCGATCGAGACGAGCACCGCCACGACGCCCGCCAACGCCAAGCGGTGCGACGTGCGCGACGGCCGGTCCGACAGCGCGCAGACCAGAGCCCGCGCCAGCGCGATCCCGAACAGCAGCGCGACTGTCGTCAGGCCGCTGTTGGCGGGCGTGAAGCCGACGATCTCCAGCTCCGAGCCGGTCTGAAACATGGGCCCCCCTGCAGGCTCGGCGTCACGCGCCGCCCGGCGCGGCCGCGACCAGCGCCGCGAACCGCGCGATTTCGTCCGCGGTGTTGAAATAATGCGGCGAGGCGCGGACCACGCCCTGCGGATAGGCGCCGCGAGCGCGATCGAACCGGGCGCAAGCCGCAGGCGACACGGTGACCGCCGCGCCCGCCGCGGCCAGCCGCGCCTGAAGCGCGGCGGTCGGCTCGTCGGCTTTGGCGAAGGTGACGATCCCCGAGCGGCGGCGGCCGCGATCGGTCACCGTCACCCCGCGGATCTCGGCCAGCCGCCCGCGCAGCTCCTCGGCCAAGGCCGCCGTCCGCGCCTCGATCGCCTCGACCCCGAGCGCGAGGGCGTAGCGCGCCGCCGCCGCCAGCGCCGCCTTGCCCGCGAAGAATTGCTCGAAATTCTGAAACTTCCGCGCCCCTGGGGCCCAGGCGTATGTCCGTTCGGACGTCCATTCAGCGCTATGGAGGTCGATGAACGGCGGCTCGAGCCGGTCGCGCACGTCCGCTCGGACATACAAAAACCCGGTGGCGCGCGGCCCGCGCAGAAACTTCCGCCCGGTGCCCGAGGCCATGTCGCAGCCGATCGCGGGCAAATCGAGGGCGATCTGGCCCGCCGACTGGCAGATGTCGAGCAGGTACAGGATCCCGTGCGCGCGGGCCAACGCGCCGATCTCGGCGGCGGGCGTGATCAGCCCGTCCTGGGTCGGCGCGTGGGTCGCCGCGATCAACCGGGTGCGCGGCCCGATCAGCGCGCGCATCGCGTCGAGATCCGGCAGGCCCGCCCCGTCCGACGGCGCCACGTCGATCTCGACCCCGCGCCGCGCCGCCATTTGCAGAAAGGCCAGGGCGTTCGAGGCGTATTCGGGCTCGATCGTCAGGATCCGGTCGCCGGGTTCGAACGGGATCGCGTAGAACGCCATGTCCCAGGCCCGGGTCGCGTTCTCGGCGAACGCGATCTCATCCGGCGCGACCCCCAACAAAGCCGCGAACGCCGCGTAGAAATCGTCGAGCGCGCCCTGCATCTCGGCCTGCGCCTCATAGCCGCCGATCTCGGCCTCTCGCGCCAGATAGGCGCGCAGCGTCTCGACCACCGGGGCGGGGGGCAGGCTGCTGCCCGCGCTGTTCAAAAACAGGCGGTCTGCCGCGCTTGGCGCGCTCAGACCCGGCGTCTCGGCCCGGATGCGCTCGAGATCGAGCGTCTGCTCGGGCGTCGTCATCGCACGGCCTCGATCGGGCCGTCGGCGTAGCCGTGGATGAATTGGTTCACGTAAGGGTTGCCGCTCATGTCGAGGTCGCGAACGCCGCCCGACCACTGCACGACGCCCTGGTGCAGCATCGCGACCTGGTCGGCGATCGCTCTGACGCTCGACATGTCATGCGTGATGGTGATCGCCGTGGCGCCGATCTCGACCACCAGCTCGCGGATCAATTCGTTGATCACGCCGGCCATGATCGGATCCAGGCCGGTGGTCGGCTCGTCGAAAAAGATGATCTCCGGGTCGGCGGCGATGGCGCGCGCGAGGCCGACGCGTTTCTGCATGCCGCCCGACAGCTCGGCCGGGAATTGATCGGCCACATCGGGCTTCAGCCCGACCCGACGCAGCTTTTCGATCGCGATCTCGCGCGCCTCGGCGGCGTTGCGCCCGCGCTGTTGCAGCAGGCGAAAGGCCACGTTGCGCCAGACCGGCATGCTGTCGAACAGCGCGCCGCCCTGGAACAGCATCCCGAACCGCGCGAGCAGCGCGTCGCCCCGGCGGCGGCGGTCGACGCGCGCGCCGGCCACCCATATCTCGCCGGCGTCCGGCTCAAGCAGGCCGAGGACGCATTTCAGCGTGACGCTCTTGCCGGTGCCCGAGCCGCCGATGATCACCAGGCTTTCGCCGCGGGCGACGTCGATATCGACCCCGTCGAGCACGACTTTCGGGCCGAACGCTTTTTTGACGCCGCGCAGCGCCAGCATCGGGGTCTCGGTCGCAAGGGCGTCGGTCGCAGGGGTGTCGGCCGCTGCGCCGGCGGGGGCTTGGCCCTGGGCCATGGCGTGTCTCCGTCGCGCCGCTCAGCTGGTGAAGAACAGCTCGGTCAGCACATAGTTGGTGGCCAGGATCAGCACGCTGGCCGACACCACGGCCTGCGTCGTGGCGCGGCCGACGCCCTGGGCGCCGCGGGCCGAATGATAGCCGTGAAAACAGCCCATCAGCGCGATGATGAACCCGAACGCCGCGGCCTTCCACAACCCCGACGTCACGTCCCCCCATTCCAGAAAGCGGACCGTGTTCTGAAGATAGGTCGCCGCGTTGAAGTCGAGGCGCTCGACCCCGACCAAAAAGCCGCCCAAAATCCCGATGCTGTCCGCGGCGGCGACCAGGATCGGCATGGCGATGGTCGCCGCCAGCACGCGCGGCGCGACCAGATATTTGATCGGGTTGGTCGACAGGGTCACCAAGGCGTCGATTTGTTCCGTGACGCGCATGGTGCCGATCTCGGCCGCGATCGCCGCCGAGACCCGGCCGGCCACCATCAACCCCGCCAGCACCGGCCCCAATTCGCGCGCGATGCCGCTCGCGACGATCGACGCGCCCGCGCTTTCGGCGTTGAAGCGCGAGCCGCCGATATAGATCTGCAGCG
>CAZBIG010000267.1:0-4712 GCA_964491865.1 uncultured Neomegalonema sp.
GAGCACTGTCTTCGGGAGGCAGGGGCCGCAAGTTCGAATCTTGCTACTCCGACCATGACACCTTCACGCGCAGGTTTCGCACGCTGTCGGTCCGGACCGGAGCGCCGATCGGCGCGGGCGTCGGCGACGAAAAAAACCGCCCGGCGACGGGCCGGGCGGCTTAGGCGTTTTTAGGCTAGCGCGTCAGGCGCGGGCTCAGAGGTACTGCGAGCCTTTGCCGAACTCCGGATAGGCCTCCATGCCGATCTCGGCGTTGTCGAGGCCCGCCATCTCGTCCTCTTCGGACACGCGGATGCCGATCGTGAACTTCAGCAGCGTGAACAGCACCAGGCTCGCCGCGAAGGTGAAGCCGATGATCAGGCCCATGCCCAGGAACTGCGACACGATGTTGGCGTCGCCGTTGGTCCAGATCACGATGAAGGTGCCCCAAATGCCCGCGAACAGGTGAACCGGGATCGCGCCGACCACGTCGTCGATCTTCAGGCTGTCGAGCAGCGGCACGGTGAAGACCACGATCGCGCCGCCGACAGCGCCGATCACCACGGTCTGCCACAGCTCCGGGGTCAACGGCTCGGCGGTGATCGAGACCAGGCCGGCCAGCACGCCGTTCAGCACCATGGTGAGATCCACCTTGCCGTACAGCAGCTGGGTCAGCACCGCCGCCGCCACGCCGCCGGCTGCCGCCGCGGTGTTGGTGTTGGCGAAGATCCGGCTGACGTCGGTGGCGTCGCCGATCGAGCCCAGCGCCAGCTGCGAGCCGCCGTTGAAGCCGAACCAGCCGAGCCACAGGATAAAGGTGCCCAGGGTCGCGAGCGGCAGCGACGAGCCCGGCATCGGATGCGTCTGGCCGTCCTTATACTTTCCGATCCGGCTGCCGAGCACGAGCGCGCCGGCCAGCGCCGCGGCGCCCCCGCACGCGTGCACGACGGTGGATCCGGCGAAGTCGAGGAAGCCGCTGGCGTCGAGGAACCCGCCGCCCCACTTCCACGAAGCCGTGAGCGGGTAGATCACGCCGGTCAGGATCGCGATGAACAGCAGGAACGGCCACAGCTTAATGCGCTCGGCCAGCGTGCCCGACACGATCGACGCGGTCGTCGCGCAGAACATCAGCTGGAAGAAATAGTCCGAGCCGACCGAGGCGTAGGTGACGTCGACCGCGTCGGCGCCGGCGCCGACCGGCTCAAGGCCCGTCAGGGCGAGCGCGCCGACCCACCCGTCGACGATCCAGCCGTCGCCCGGATACATCAAATTGTAGCCGATCACGAGGTACATGAGCGACGCGACCGAGAACAGGGTGATGTTCTTGGTGCACTGCATCGCGACGTTCTTGGTGCGCACCAGGCCGGCCTCGAGCATGGCGAAGCCGCACGCCATGAAGAACACCAAGAAGCCGCCGATGAGGAACAGGGTCGTGTTGAACACGTAGACGCTGTGCGCGGGCACCTCCACCGTCGCGGCGGCGTCCTGCGCCCAGCCGAGCGCCGGGGACGCGGCCGCCAGGGCCGCGACGCCGAGGGCGCCCAGGGTCGAATATTGCTTCATCTCACTCTCCGAAGTTGTTCTCAGAAGTCGGTCGTGACCAGATCTCGGCGCGCTCGCCCAAGTAACCCAGGCGCGCCGAAGCGGAGCACGCGCCTAGAGCGCGTCCTCGTCTCTCTCGTCGGTGCGGACGCGCACCGCTTGTTCGACGTCGATGACGAAGATCTTGCCGTCGCCGATCTTGCCGGTGCGGGCTTTGCCCGACACGGTTTCGATAACCTTGTCGACCTGGTCAGCCGAGACCACCAGTTCGAGCTTAATCTTCGGCACGAAATTCACGACGTACTCGGCGCCGCGATAGATTTCGGTGTGGCCGGACTGTCGGCCATAGCCTTTGACTTCCGACACCATCAGCCCTTGCACGCCGATCTCGGTCAGCGACTCCCTGACCTCCTCGAGCTTGAAAGGTTTGATAACGGCGATGACGAGTTTCATCGGGCCCTCGCTCTTCCTGTGAAGACAGCGTCAAAACCGGCGCTCGCCGGCTGGGCCTTAACCACTCAAAACTCGGGCCAAGTGTTAAAAAATAGTTAAGTCATTGATTTAAAACGGAAAAAAAGAACGCGCACTCAGCGCCGCATCCGCTCGGGCGCCAAAAGATTAGTCGGGGCGCTGATTCTGGTCAAAATTTTTGCATTTTTTCGCATCGTCCGACGCGCTAGAGAGGTGGGGTGGAAGGGCGCGCTGGCGTCGCGGAGGGATTATGCGTTTTCGGCGCGATCGCGGCGACAAGCCGGGCGTCAGTCGGCTCGGGCCGCCGTGGGCGCTGTGGCCGCGGCGACGCGGCGCGGCCGCGGTCGACGTCGAGCGCGCGCGCGACGCCCGGCCGCGCGACGGCGCGCGCCGCGCGGGCGACGATGCGGTCGGCGACGACGCGGTCGGCGACGACGGGCGTCTCCTCGATCGTCCGGCGCCGACGCCCCCGCCCTTTCGCGCGCCCGAAAGTTTCGCCCGGCGCCGCAGTCGGCGCGCCGCGGTCGACGGGCCGGACGCCCCGGCGGGCGCCGCCGGACTGCCCCGCCTGATCGGCCAGGCGGTCTCCGCGATCGCGGCGCTGGTCTCCAGCGCCCTGCGCGGCGTCTGGCGGCTGATCTACGGAACGGCGGTCGTCGGCGTGGCGCTCGGCGTCTGGGTCGGCGTGGTCCTCGGGGCCGCCACCTGGGAGAAGGTGCGGATGCTGCCCGACAGCGCCGCGCTGATGGACGGGCGCGAGCGGGGCTCGGTCGCCGTGCTCGACGCCAACGGGCAACAGCTCGGGGTCCGCGGTCAGCGCTTCGAGCGCATCACGGTCGACGACGCCTCGCAGCCGCTGCTCGACGCCGTGCTCTCGGCCGAAGACCGTCGGTTCTATTGGCATATGGGGCTGGATCCGATCGGCCTGGTCCGCGCGCTGGCGGTGAACTATCGGCTTGGCTACACCGCCCAGGGCGGCAGCACGATCACCCAGCAGGTCGCCAAGCTCGCCTTCCTCAGTCAGGACCGCACCCTGTCGCGCAAGTTCGAGGAAGCCCCGCTCGCCTTGGCCATCGAGTGGGCTTACACCAAAGACGAGATCCTCTCGATCTATCTCAATCGCGCCTATCTCGGGTCGGCCTCGTTCGGGTTCGAGGCCGCCTCGCGCCGCTATTTCGGCCGCTCCGCCCGCGACGTGACGCCGGCGCAGGCCGCTCTGTTGGCGGGTCTGCTCCGCGCCCCGTCGCGCTGGTCTCCCGAAAGCGATTTCGCCGCCGCGCAAGAGCGCGCCGAGGTCGTGCTCGGCGCGATGCGCGCGGCCGGGGTGCTCACCAAGCAAGAGCATCTCGACGCCCGCGCCGACGTCGCCCAGATGCGTCAGCCCGGAAAGAACGAGTTCGCGCCGCATTTCGTCGATTGGATCGCAGACGAAGAAGTGCCGCGCCTGCTGAGCGCCCTGCCGATCGATCATCTCGGCGGCGCCCCCGATCAGATCGACGTCGTGGTCGAGACGACCCTCGACCCGCGCGCGCAATCGTCAGTCGCCGCCGCCATCGACGACGTCTTCCAAAAGAACGAGCGGGCCAAAGACAATCCGACCGCCGAGGCGGCGGCGGTGGTGCTTTCGGTGGACGGCGCGGTGCGCGCCATGGTGGGCGGCCGAACCTATGGCGACAGCGTGTTCAACCGCGCGGTCTCGGCCAAGCGCCAAGTCGGCTCGGCCTTCAAGCCGGTGGTCTACGCCACCGCCCTGGAGCGCGGCCTGCGGCCCAACGCCTGGGTCCGCGACGCGCCGGTCCGGATCGGAACCTGGGCGCCGAAGAACTACAGCGGCAACTACCGCGGCGACATCCCCCTCGAGCAGGCGCTGATGGTCTCGAGCAACACCGCCGCCGTCCGCCTGATGCAGCGGGTCGGGCCGCGCCGCGTCGCGACCATGGCCGAGCGGTTCGGCTACCCGGCGCAAGCCGAAGCCTATCCGTCCATCGCCCTCGGCGCGATCGAAGCCAGCCCGCTCGAGGTCGCCGGGGCCTACGCCGTGTTCGCGCGTCGGGGTCTCGAGACCAAACCCTACGCCGTGCGCGAAATCCGAACGCCCGAAGGGCGGCTGCTGTGGGAGGCGCCGCCCGACGAACCCGAGCGCGTGATCCGCTCGAGCACCGCCGGCTGGCTGACCTCGATGATGCGCACGGTGGTCGAACAGGGCACCGGCCGGCGCGCCCAACTGCCCGGCCAGCGTCCGACGGCCGGCAAGACGGGCACCACCCAGAGCGCGCGCGACGTCTGGTTCGCCGGCTTCACCAATACCTATGTGGGCGTTTTCTGGGTCGGAAAGGACGACAACATCCCGCTGCGGGGCGAGGTCGTGGGCGGCAATCTGCCGGCCGAGATTTTCCGCGAGGCCATGGGCGCGATCCACCACGGCGTCCAGTTCGGCGAGTTGCCGGCCCGTCGCATCCCCGGCGGCTTGCGTCACCTCACCGTCGCGGAGCTCGAAGCCGCCGAGCGGGCCAGGGTCGAAGCCGAGATGGCCGCGCTTGAGGCGGGCGAAAGCGCCGAGGCCGCGGCCGCCGCGGGCCTCGCCGCGGCCCGCCGCATCACCGGCGCGCCGGATCCGGCGGCCGAAGCGCCAGCCGCGCGCGTCGAGCGCCGCGCGCGGCGGCCGCCGCGCGCGCCAACCCGGCGGGTCGTGAGGCCGGCCCGACGCACCCCGGACGGCC
>CAZBIG010000268.1:0-4707 GCA_964491865.1 uncultured Neomegalonema sp.
GTCGGCCACCGCGGCGCGGGTCTCGCCGGGCGGCGCGATCGCACGATCGGGGCCGAAGCGCGCCAGCGCCCAGGCGGCCCCCTTGGCGTCGGCGGCGGCGGCCCGCGCCGTGAACCCGATCGCCGCCTGGCGCGCGATCAGATCGTCGAGCAGCGCCGCCTCGCCGCCGAACAGATGCGCGCCCCCCGTGACGTCGAGCGCCAGACCGCCTGCGCCGGGCCCGAGGTCGGGGTCGAGCCCCGCCCAGGGCGTGTAGCGCCGGGCCCAACGCGCGAGCCCGGCGATCAGCTGCGCTTCGCCGGCCGGGTCGGCGGGCCGCGAGATCAGATCCGGGCAAATCGCCCGGGCGTCGGCCGCGCCCTGGCCGCGGCGCGCTCCGGCCGCTTCGGCGCGCGCGTTCAGGCTGCGGACCCGAAGCGTCTGGTTCTCGGTTTCGAGCACGACGAACGGCGCGTCGGCGAGCGCCGGTTCACGCCGCAGGACGCGCTCCGCCGCCAGGCGCGGCCACCACACCGAGACGATCCGCCGACCCAAGCCAGGCTCCTTGCTCCGTCTGCGCGTCGTCGGCGGGCCGGCGCACCAGCCAAGCGCCGACCGGCCCGCGCTTGTTCTTCTCGAGCCGCCACCGCCAGCAGGCGGTCGGGCGGCCGTCCCGCAGCGCCGGCGCCGGCGCCGGCTCGATCCGCCAGCGGGTTTCCGCAGCGTTGCTGCGCGCCGGCCCCTCGATCAGCAACAGCCCGATCGGGGCCTGGCCGCCGGCCTGTTTTCCGGCCTCGGCCGCCAATTGCAGCCGCCGGCTGCGGGTCAGATCCGGCGCGGGCGCGCCGTCGAGCACCACGACCGACGCGGCGCCGGAGCGCAGCGCCTCTTCGACGGCCCAATAGGCCTCGGCGATGTCGGGCGCGGTCGCCCGAATCAGCCGCGCGGGATCGAAAAACGCCGCCGCGCCGAAAGCGTCCAACGCCTCCGGGGCCCCGCGCCGCGCCATTGTCGGCGCGACCCACACCGTCGGACCGGCGCGCTCGGCGATCGCGAGCGCTGCGAAAGCCCGCGCCCCGGCGCCTGACGCCTCGTGCACGCGGCCGGTCCGCAAGCGGGGCGGGCCCGCAGGCCAAGCCGCTTGCGGCCAAACGGTTTCCGACCGCGCGGTTCGAAGCGCCCCCCGCGGCGGCGCGGCCTGTGTTCCCATCATCGCCCTTCCCCCGGGTCGCGCCCGGCCTTCTTCGGATAATGTTCTCTTTTATATCGACTTTGTTCCCGGAACACCCTATGAACAGCACGACTCGGGGGGCGATGTCCAGCCCCAATCGCGGGGCAGGGCGGCGAGGCGGAGGACGGGATGACGCGAACGCGAAACGCGCCGACGGCGCCGACGAGCCGATCGGCCTGCGAGATCGACGCCGGCGCGGCCGCCGACACGGACGCGGACGCCGAGACGGGCTTGGAGCGGGGCGTCGCGTCGGACCCCGGGCCGCCCTTCGCCGAACTCGCGGCGCTGTCGAACTTCACCTTTCTGGTGGGGGCCGCTCACCCCGAGGAGTATGTCGGCCGAGCGGCGGAGCTCGGCCTGAGGGCGGTCGCGATCGCGGACCGAAACAGCTTGGCCGGCGTGGTCCGCGCCCATGTCGCGGCGCGCGATCTCAACCGCGAGGCGCGCGCGACGCCGCGCCGGTCGAACGCGGTGACGGCGGCCGACGTGGCGGCGCGGGCCAAGGCGGGCGCGCGCGCGCAGAGCGATTCGCGGGCGGGCGGGGCGCCGGCGGCCGAGACGCCGAGCGATACGCCGAGCGACGCGGCGCAGGAGCGAGCCTCGGGTCGAGCCGCCGCCTCGGACGCCGCCGCGGCCGAGCCGCCCGGCCGCGCCGGGCCGCGGCGCAAGCTCGACGCGTCGGACCGGACCACGGTCACCGCCGAGGGCCCCGCGCTCGGGCCGGAGACCCCCGCATGGGACGGCCGGTTCCTGGTGGCCGCGCGCGTGACGCTCGAGGGCGCGGACCCCGACAAAGGCGCGACCTGGATCGCGCTGCCGACCGATCGCGCGGCCTATGGGCGTCTCTGCCGGCTCCTCACCCTGGGCAAGCGGCGGGTCGAGAAGGGGCGCTGCCTGCTGCGGCTCGAGGATGTGTTGGACGGCGGCGAAGGGATGATCTGGTTGGCGGGGCCGCCCGATCCCCTGGCGCCGTCGGGCGCGCCCGGCGCCGCGGACGGCCCGGCCGCCGACCGCCCTGACGCCATCGCGCGGGCCGTCGCGCGGCTGATCAAGCGGTTTCCGGGTCAGGTGCGGGTGTTGGCCCGCCCCGGCTATGACGGGCGCGACCGCGAGCGCTTGGCGGCGTTCGCCGCGCTCGCGGCGGATTGGGGCGCCCCGATGGTCGCCACGGCCGATCCGATCATGCATCGGGCCGGCCGGCGGCGGTTGGCCGACGTGCTCACCTGTCTGCGCGAGAAGACCACGATCGACCGGCTCGGCGCGCGGGCCCTGCCGAACGCCGAGCGGCGTCTAAAGTCCGGCGTCGAGATGGCCCGGCTGTTCGTCGATTGGCCCGAAGCGGTGGCCGAGACGGTCGCCGTCGCCGAGCGGTGTCGGTTCTCGCTCGACGAGCTGCGCTATGAATATCCCGAGGAGGCGTCGATCGATCCCGACACGGGCCGCGCGATCGACCCTCAGACGCGCCTCGAAACTCTGGCTTGGGCGGGGCTCGCGGCCCGTTATCCCGACGGGCCGCCGGACCGGGTGCGCCGGCAATGCGCCCACGAACTCGCGCTGATCCAAAAGCTTGATTACGCGCGCTATTTTCTGACCGTCCGCGATCTTGTGGCGTTCGCCGAGAGCCGGGGCATCCTGGCCCAAGGCCGCGGTTCGGCGGCCAACTCGGTGGTGTGCTACGCGCTGCGGATCACCGCGATCGGGCCTGAGATCGCCTCGATGGTGTTCGAGCGCTTCGTCTCGGAGGCGCGCCGGGAGCCGCCGGACATCGACGTGGATTTCGAGCATGAGCGGCGCGAGGAGGTGATCCAGCACGTCTACGCCAAATACGGGCGCGCGCGGGCGGGCCTGTGCGCGACCGTGATCCATTTTCGCGCGCGCGCCGCGATCCGCGAGGTCGGCAAGGCGATGGGCCTGTCGGAGGACGCGCTGTCGGCGATCGCCAGCCAGATCTGGGGCTGGGGCGACGACGCGCTGATCGAGCGCAGGCTCGTCGAGATCGGCCTTGATCCGCGCGATCCGCGGCTGCGCCGAACGCTGGATCTGATCGGCGAGATCATCGGGTTTCCGCGGCATTTGTCCCAACATGTCGGAGGCTTCGTGATGACCCGCGACCGGCTCGACGAGCTGGCGCCGATCGAGAACGCCGCCATGGAGGACCGCACGGTCATCGAATGGGACAAAGACGATGTCGACGCGCTCGGGATCCTCAAAGTCGATATTCTCGCGCTTGGCATGCTGACCTGCGTGCGCAAGGCGTTCGATCTGATCGAGCAGCATACCGGAGAGCGTCTGGACCTGGCCACGCTGCCGCCCGAGGATCCGGCTGTCTACGACATGTTGTGCGACGGCGATTCGATCGGCGTGTTTCAAGTCGAAAGCCGCGCTCAAATGAATTTTCTGCCGCGGATGCGCCCGCGGAAATTCTACGACTTGGTGATCGAGGTCGCGATCGTGCGTCCGGGTCCGATCCAAGGCGATATGGTCCACCCTTATCTGCGCCGTCGCCAGGGGCTCGAACCGGTGAGCTTTCCCTCGGGCGAGCTCGAGGCGGTGCTGGGCAAAACCCTCGGCGTGCCGCTTTTTCAAGAGCAGGCGATGCAGATCGCGATCGTCGCCGCCGGCTTCGATCCGTCCGAGGCGGATCGGCTGCGACGGGCGCTGGCGACATTTCGCAAATCGGGGGCGATCCACACCTTCCGCGAGCGTTTCGTGGCCGGAATGCGCGCCCGCGGCTACGAGCACGGCTTTGCCGAGCGGTGCTTCAACCAGATCGAGGGCTTTGGCGAATACGGCTTTCCCGAGAGCCACGCGGCGAGTTTCGCGCTGCTGGTCTACGCCTCGGCCTGGTTGAAGCGTCGGCGCCCGGCGGCCTTCGCGTGCGCGTTGCTGAACGCCCAGCCGATGGGCTTTTACGCGCCCGCTCAGATCGTGCGCGACGCCCGCGATCACGGGGTGACGGTGCTGCCGGTCTGCGTGAACGCCAGCTTTTGGGACAATACGCTCGAACCGGACGGCGCGGGCGGGTTCGCGCTGCGGCTCGGCTTCCGACAGATCAAGGGGTTCTCGGAGGACGACGCGTTTTGGGTCGCGACCGCGCGGGGCAACGGCTATCCGGCCATAGAAGACGTTTGGCGCCGCGCGGGCGTCGGGCCGGCGGCGCTCGAGACGCTCGCCGAAGCGGACGCGTTTCACGCCCTTGGCGTGTCGCGCCGCGACGCGCTGTGGGCGGCTAAAGGCGTTAAGGGCGCCGCGCCGTTGCCGCTGTTCGCGGATCTGCTGGAAGGAGAGGATTGCCGAGAACCGTCGCCGGATTTGACGCCGGCGACGGCCGGCGAGGAGGTGGTCGACGATTATCTGACGTTGCGGCTGAGTTTGCGGGCGCATCCCCTGGATTTGCTGCGCGACGTCGTGGATGCGACGGAGGCGGAGCGAAGCGTCGATCCGTCGCCGTCCGCCGATAAGGACGCCGTTTTTCCGGGGCCCGCAGGGTCGGCGGG
>CAZBIG010000269.1:0-4671 GCA_964491865.1 uncultured Neomegalonema sp.
GCGCAGCGCCCCGGGCGCGTCGGCGGGCTCGCGGGGCGGCGCGGCCGGGGCGAGGGACGGCCGCGGCGCCGACGAACCCGAGTCTGACCAACCCGAGGCCGGCGCGCCGGGATCCAAGGTCTCGATCACCGGGCGACGCCGCGGCGGGGTCGGGTCGGGCATGGTCGCCTCCTCACGCGTCGTCGGCCCTGGACGCCGCTCAGGCGAGCCGGTCCCCGATCAAGAACTCCGCCGCGCGGTCGAGCCGCAGATGGGGCGGCCCCTCGCCGTCGCGCCGCTCGAGCCGAGGCGGCGCGAACGCGGCGGCGGCGAAATCGCCCGCGCCCCATCCGTCCTCGGACAGGGCGGCCAGGCTCTCGGGCGGCTCGCCGGCGAACAGGCGCGAGTCCGCGCCGGTCTCGAGCAGCCGCCCCCGCACCGCGGGCAGCGGCGCCTTGCCGATCACGCCGCCGAGAACGCCGCCGCCGATCTCCTCTTCGACCGTCGCGCGGACCCCCGCAAGCGCCATCGCCCGCACCTCGGCCCCTTGAAACGCGGCCCGATCGACGCTGCGCGCCAACAAATCACGCACCAGCCGCTCGAGCGCCGGGTGAAACACGTGGTGCACGTGATCGGCCTTCGCGCAGGCGAGCAGCACCCGGTCGATACGCCGGCCGAGCAGCGGAGCCAGCCAGGCCAGGGCGGGCGACCAGGTCCCCGGACGGAACGCGGCCAAAATTTCCGTGAGCGCCGCGGACAGGTCGGCCACCGCCTCGGGACCGCGCGACAGGGCCGACAGCGCGTCGACCAGCACGATCTGCCGATCGAGCCGCGCGAAATGGTCGGTGAAGAAGGGCTTCGCGACCACCCGCTTATAGGCCTCGAAGCGTTCGGCGCATTCGGCCCGCAGCGATCCCGGCGGCGCGCGACGCGCGCCGAGGAGCGGCGCGAAGGTGAGCGCCGGGGCGCCCTCGAGCTCGCCGGGCAACAGGAACCGTCCCGGGGCCAGCCCCGAAAACCCCTCGACGCGCGCCGCGCCGAGATAGGCGCGAAACAGCGCCGCGCCGGTCTGCGCGACCCGCTCGTCATAGGGCGCGTCGGCCTCGGTTTCGCGAACCCAGTCGATCAGGCGCGCGGCCGCCGAAATCCGGTCGCGCCGCGCCTCGACACTGGCCAACGCGCCCGCGGACCAGTCCGCGTAGGACAGCGGGATCAAGGCCAGATCGAGCAGCCATTCGCCCGGATAGTCGACCAGATCGACATGCAGCGCGGCGTCGCCCGTCAGCAGCCGCGTCGCCCGCCCCAGCATCCCCGCCGGGCGATAGCGGATCGACACTCTCAGCTGAGCGACCGACCGGGTGCTCTCCGGCCAGCGCGGCGCGCGCGCGTACAACGCGTCGCGGCAGCGCTCATACTCGAACCGCGGCGCGTCGCGGTCGGGAGAAGGCGCGAGCGTCGCCGCCAAGATCCGACCTTCGCGTTCGGCCGAAAGGCCGCCCATCCGGCCGCGGGCGAGCAAATTCGCCACCAAAGACGTGATGAAAACGGTTTTGCCCGCCCGGCTCAGGCCCGTGACCCCCAGCCGAACCGTCGGCTCGAGCCCCTGCGCCGCGCGCGCCTGGGCCGTCTCGAACCACCGCGTCAGATCGTCGGCCCACTGCACCGGCCTCGCCTTTCCGCTGTCCGCCGTCGATCGGCGCTTGCGCTGGAGCTTTTCCTGCGTCAGGCCCCGCGCCGGCGCGCTATACAGCGCTTCTTCCGCCGCCGCACCTGTTCGCAGACCCGCTTCGCCGATGCCGCGTTACCGCCTCGACCTCGAATATGACGGCGCGCCGTTCGTCGGTTGGCAACGCCAGGACGTCGGCCGCTCGGCGCAAGGCGATCTCGAGCGCGCGCTCGCCGCGCTCGGCGAGCGCGGACCGGCGGACGCCGCAGGCGAGGGGGGCGGCCCCGTGGTCGTCGGCGCCGGCCGCACCGACGCGGGCGTCCACGCGCTCGGCCAGGTCGCCCATACGGATCTGGTCCGCGACTGGGATCCGTTCCGCCTGTCCGAGGCGCTCAACCACCATCTGAAACCCGCCCCGATCGCCGTGCTGGCCGCCGCGCGGGCGGCGGACGCGTTTCACGCCCGTTTCGACGCCGTCGAGCGACGCTATCTGTATCGGATCGCGATCCGCCGGGCGCCGTTGACGCTCGATCGCGGCAAAGCGTGGCGCGTCGGTTATCCGCTCGACGCCGACGCCATGCGCCGGGCGGCGGCCGCGCTCATCGGCCGGCGCGATTTCACGACGTTTCGCTCGGTCCAGTGCCAGGCCCGGTCGCCGGTGAAGACGCTCGACGCGATCGAGGTGCACGAGACCGAAGAGGGCGTCGCTTTCCGTCTGCGCGCCCCCAGCTTTTTGCACAATCAGGTGCGCAGCATCGTCGGCACCCTCGAGCGGGTCGGCGCGGGGCGCTGGCCGGAGGCGCGCGTGGCCGAGGCGCTGGTCGCGCGGCGGCGGTCGGCCTGCGGCCCTGTGGCGCCGCCGCACGGTCTCTACCTGGCGGCGGTGCGCTATCCCGAAGACGGCTGAGCCGCGTCGACAGCGCGCGCCCGAAGCGCTTTTGTTCGAAGTGAGACGGCGATTCGGGGGAACGGCCATGCGCGACGCGACCAACTGCGCGATCACTCCGCGGCGCGGGACGGCCCGCCCGCGTCGCACGCGGCTCAGCCGCGCGCTGGCGCTCGCGGCGGCGCTCGGCGCGGGTTTCGGATCCGCCCCCCCGGCGGCGGCCGAGCAATGCGGCGAGGCCTCGTACTACGCCGCGCGCTTCGACGGTCGGACCACCGCCAGCGGCGAGCCTTACGACCATGACGGGCTGACCGCGGCCCATCGGACCCTGGCCTTCGGCGCCCGGGTCCGCGTGCGCCGCCAGGACGCCGACAAGGTCGTCGAGCTGCGGATCAATGATCGCGGTCCCTATGCCGAAGATCGGATCATCGACGTCTCGGGGGCGGCGGCCGAGGCGCTCGACCTGGTGACGGTCGGCGTCGCGCCGGTCTGCGTCGAGGTTCTCGACCCGGCCGACTAAGCCGTCGTTCCGACGTCGGCGCGGCGCCCCGATCAAGGCGCGACGTTGAGCGCCTCGACCGCCCAGCCGCCGCCGAGCCCGCGCGCGTCCGCCGGTCCGAACCAGCTCAGCCGGGTCAGAGCCAGCGGATCGACCGACAGGCGCAGCGCGACCGCCGGCGGCAGATCCAGCGCGACGGCCGCCGCCGCGCGCACCACGCCCGCATGGGCGACCACAATGAACGGGCCCACCGCGGCGGCGTTTCGGGCGGCGATAAAGGTCGCCACCCGCGCGCACAGCTCGGCGAAGCTTTCGCCGCCCGGCGGCCGGGTCCGCGCCGGATCGCGCCAGAACGCCTCGGGGGCCGCCGCCCCCTCCCACGCGCCGAAATGCTGCTCTCGAAGCGCCGAAACGCGCTCGAGCCGAGCGGGGGCCCCAAGCGCCTCGGCCGTTCGCGCGGCGCGGCTCAGATCCGAGGACAGCCAAACCGCATCCTCGACCGCCGAAAGCCGCGCGCGGACCGCGGCGAGCCCCCTGTGGTCGGACAGATCCGCCTCGAGATCGCGCCAGCCGAGCAGCGGCGGGGCGTCCTTGACCGGCGCGTGGCGAATCCAGATCCAGCGGCGCGGCGCGAACCCGCTCACGACGCGCCGATCCCAGGGCCTTTCAGCGCCAAAGGCAGACCGGCCGCGATCAGCGTCACCTGGTCCGCGATCGCCGCGACGGCCTGGTTAAGCCGCCCCTGGGCGTCGCGAAATCGACGACCGAGCGGCGTGTCGGGCACCACCCCCAGCCCCACCTCGTTCGACACCAGAATGACCGGGCCGCGCGCCGCGTCGATCGCCTCGAGCAACGCGGCGCGGTCGGCGTCGAGATCGGCCTCGGCCAGCATCCGATTGCTGAGCCACAGGGTCAGACAGTCGATCAGCACCACCCGGTCGGGCGCGGCCTCGGCCCGCAGCGCCGCCGGCAAGGCGTGGGGCGTCTCGACGGTGCGCCAATCCGGGCCGCGATCCGCCTGGTGGCGCGCGATCCGCTCGGCCATCTCCGCGTCCCAAGCCTCGGCCGTCGCCAGATAGCACCGCGCGAGGCCGGTCTCGCGCGCCGCCCGCTCGGCGAAGGCGCTCTTGCCCGAGCGCGCGCCGCCGATCACCAGCGCCGTCGTGAAACCCGGCGGTTTCGCCGCTGTCGCCATCGCCGATCCTTGGCCTGATTGCGGCGCCGGCGCCCGCCGTTGGTCGTCTTTTCGCCCCGACGGGTGATCCGCTAGCGCGCTTCGCGCGTATCTCCACTGAGAAAACAAAAGAGACTGAAAACAAAAGAGACTTGGGAGCGCAACATGGCCGCGCAGGACGCCTCGGAAACCGCTCATCGGCGCGTGATGAACAACGCGATGAAGGCGGAATTGCTTGACGCCGAAACGGAAATCGCGCTTGCGCGCGCCTGGCGCGACGAAGGCGATGAGAAGGCGCTTCACCGGCTGGTCACCGCCTATATGCGGCTGGCGATCTCGATGGCCGCGAAGTACCGCCGCTACGGCGCTTCGATGAACGATCTCGTGCAAGAAGCGGGCGTCGGCTTGATGAAGGCCGCGTCGAAGTTCGACCCTGACCGCGGCGTGCGCTTCTCGACCTACGCGGT
>CAZBIG010000270.1:0-4653 GCA_964491865.1 uncultured Neomegalonema sp.
GGCGCGGCGCGGGCGTTGGCCCGTGACAGCGGCGGGGTGGGCGGGGTCACCGGCGCGGTCGACCTGGTGACCGACGGCCGCCGGACTGCGCGCGTCGCGGGCGGGCACGCTCTGATGCCGCGACTGACGGCGCTCGGCTGTTGCCTGACCGGGGTGTCGGCGGCCAATCTGGCCGCCATGGACGACCCCTTCGACGCCGTGGTGGCGGCCTTCGCGCTGTTCGGCGCGGCCGGCGCCGCGGCCGGGAAGGCGGGCGCGACAGGGGGCGCGACTGGGGGGGCGACCGGGGGGGCGACAGGGGGCGCGACCGGGGCGGGGCCGGCCGGGCCCGCCTCGTTCCAGATCGCCTTTTTCGACGCGTTGTACGCGCTGTCGCCCGACGATCTGGCCGCGCGCGCCGAGGGCTGGATCGAGGCCGCGCCCACGAGCGCCGTTCGGCCATGAGCGCGCCCGACCCGCGTCGCGCGCGGCCCGACCTGTCGCTTTATCTTGTCACCGATCCCGAGCTGTGCGCCCGGCGCGGCGTCGTCGCCACGGCGCTGGCGGCGGTGCGCGGCGGCGCGACGCTGGTGCAGCTGCGCGACAAGACGGCCCCCGAGACGGCGCTGCGGCGCGAGGCCGAGGCTCTGGTGGCCGCGCTGGCGCCGTTCGGCGTCCCGGTCCTGGTGAACGACCGCGTCGAGGTCGCCGCGGCGGCGCGGGCGGCCGGGGCCCATATCGGGCAGGAGGACGGCGATCCGGCCGCCGCGCGCAGCGCGCTCGGGCCGGGCCCCGTGCTGGGTCTGTCGGCGCAGACCGAAGCGCATGTGACCGCCGTCGACCCAAACCTTGTCGATTATCTCGGCGTCGGCGCGGTGTTCCCGACGGCCACGAAAGAACCCGCCCATCCGCCGCTCGGTCTGGCGGGCGCGGCGCGGCTGCGCGCGCTCTCGACCCTGCCGGCGGTCGCGATCGGCGGCGTCGACGCCCGCTCGGCGGGCGCCTTGATCCGCGCGGGCTTCGACGGCGTGGCGGTGGTCTCGGCCCTGTGCGCGGCCGACGATCCCGAGGCCGCCGCCCGCGCGTTAAGCGCCGAGATCCGAACCGCCCGAGGCACCGCCCGCGCGGCGCCCGACCCCGCGCGCTGACGACCGCTCGCCGCCGATCGCCGCCTGCGCCCAGCGCGAAACGCCGCCCGAAGCCAAGCCGCCGCTTATCGAGGACGCCCATGAGCCCCGCCGACGACCCCGCGCCCAAAAACGTGCTCAGCATCGCGGGCTCCGATCCGTCGGGCGGCGCCGGCGTGCAGGCGGATCTCAAGACCTTCTGCGCCTGCGGCGTCTACGGCATGGCGGCGATCACCGCCCTCACCGCGCAGAACACCCGCCGGGTGTCGGCGGCCCATCCCGCGCCGGCCGCTTTCGTCGCCGAGCAGATCGACCGGGTGTTCGAGGATGTCGAGGTGCATGCGGTCAAAATCGGCATGCTCGCGACCGCCGAGATCGCCCTGGCCGTGGCCGACGCGCTGAAACGGGCCGGCGCGCGCAAGGTGGTGCTCGATCCGGTGATGGTGGCGACGTCGGGCGATCGGCTGCTGGCCGACGACGCGGTCGCGGCGGTGATCGACGCGCTGCTGCCGCTCGCCGACCTCGCGACGCCCAACCTGGCCGAAGCGGCGGTGCTGTCGGGCGCGCCCGAGGCCGTCGACCGCGCGGGCATGCCCGCCGCCGCCGAGGCCGTGCGCGCTCGGGGCGCGGCGGCGGTGTTGCTCAAAGGCGGGCATCTCGACGGTCCTGAAAGCCCCGATCTGCTGGCGACGGCGGCGGGGGCGGTGTGGCTCGAGGGCGCGCGCGCGGCGGGGCCGCCGATCCATGGCGGCGGCTGCACCTTGTCGTCGGCGATCGCCGCGCACTGGGCGCGCCTCGACGATCTGACCGAGGCCGCGCGCGCCGCCAAAGCTTACGTCGCGCGGGCGGTGGCCGGGTCGCGCCGGCTTCGGGTCGGATCGGGAGCGCGGCCGCTCGACCACGCGGTGTGACGGCGCCGACCGGGTTCAAAGGAGAAGAGCCATGACGATCAAAGCCGATCGCCGCGCCATTTTGGTCGGCGGGCTCGCCGGCGGGATCGGCGCGGCGGGCCCGGGCCTGCTGGCGGCGCCGGCTCTGGCCTCGGGCGCCGTCCGCTGGCGCATGGCGACGGCGTGGCCCGCGAAGCTGCCCGGACCGGGGGTCTCGGCCGAGCGCCTCGCCCAGCGCATCGGCATGCTTAGCGGCGGGCGCCTGACGGTCGCGCTGTTCCCGGCGGGCGCGCTGGTTCCCGCCTTCGGCGTTTTCGACGCGGTCTCGAGCGGCGGCGTCGAGATGGGCCACGCCGCCGGCGCCTTTTGGGCGGGCAAGCGGGCGGCGGCGCCGCTGTTCACGGCCGCGCCGTTCGGCCTGGCGCCCTGGGAGCATCTTTCGTGGATCGAGGCGGGCGGCGGCCAGGCCCAATGGGACGCGCTCTACGCCGATTTCGGCCTCCGGGCCTTTCTGGGCGGCAACACCGGCCCGTCGATGGGCGGCTGGTTCCGCCGCGAGATCCGCGGCCTGGACGATTTGAAGGGGTTGAAGATGCGCATCGCCGGGCTTGGCGGCCAGGTGATGGCGGCGCTCGGGGTGTCGACCCTGACCCTGCCGCCCGGCGAGCTGTTCGGCGCTCTGAACTCCGGCGTGGTCGACGCGGCCGAGTTCGCAGGCCCCGCCGCGGACGCGGCGCTCGGGCTCGATCGGGCCGCGCGCTACTATTACGGCCCGGGCTTCCACGAACCGAACGGCGCGTCCGAAGCGCTGGTCTCGCGCGCCGCCTTCGACGCGCTGCCGGGCGATCTTCAAGCGATCGTGGTCGCGGCCTGCCGCGAAGAGCATGCGGCGGGTTTGGCCGAGGCTGAACGCGCCGACGCCGCCGCGCTGGCCGAGTTCGAGGCCGGAGGGCGGGTCGACCGGCGGTTCTGGCCCGACGCGGTGGTCCGCGCCGCGGCGCCCGCGGCGGCCGAAGCGCTCGAGACGGTGGCGGCGGCGGACCCGCTTTCGGCCCGCGTGGTGGACAGCTACCGCGCGGCGCTGAACCGGTCGCGACGCGTCTCCGAAGCGCTTTACGCGCCCTATCTGGCGGCGCGAGGGTGACGGCGGGCGGCCCGGCGCGCGACGGCCGGAGCCAGAGGGGCGGAGCGAGATGGGCGAAGCGCTGTTTTATCACCTGACGCGGAAGCCGCTCGAGGACGCGCTGCCGGATCTGCTGCTGCGCTGTCTCGAGCGGGGCTGGCGGGCGACCGTGCGCTGCGGCTCGGCGGCGCGGGTCGCGGATTTGAACCGACGCCTGTGGACGTTCCGCGACGAGAGCTTCCTGCCCCATGGCGCGCGCGACGACGGCTTCGCCGAGCGCCAGCCGGTCTATCTGACCGATGGTCCGGAAACGCCGAACGCGCCCGACGCGCTGTTCCTGGTCGACGGGGCGGCCGCCGAGCCCGCCGAGGCGGCCGAGGTGGCGCGGCTCTGCCTGCTGTTCGACGGGCGCGATCCCGACGCGGTCGCGGCCGCGCGGCGGGCCTGGAAGGCGATGACCGAAGCCGGGGTGCCGTCGGTCTATTGGGCCCAGTCCGATCGCGGCCGTTGGGAGAAGCGCACCGAGCGGCGCGCCTGACCCGTCCCGGACCCGTCCCAGACGCGTGCTCGGCCGAAGCGGGCGCGCGGCCGGCGCTCAGGCGGCGCGCACCACGGTGAAGCCGTAATCCGCTAAGCCGTCGAGCACGAATTGAACCGCCAGGGCGCCGAGCAGCACCCCGAGCAGCCGCGTGGTGAGCCGGATCCCGACCGGTCCGAGCAGCCGCTCGATCAAGCCCGCGGCCAAGAACAGCGCCAGGCAAACGCCGAGCACCAGCGCGAGGCTCAGATAGACCAGCGCCTCTTCGGCCGGGCTTTCGGCGCGCGCGGTCAGCAAGATCATCGAGGCCATCGCGCCAGGGCCCGCCAACAGCGGGGTTGCGAGCGGAAACACGCTCGGATCGCGGTCGATCCCGCCCGCCTCGATCCCGCCCGGCTCGATCTTCTCGGCTTCGGTCGCCGCGATCGGCCGATCGGCGCTCCCAGGGGGCGAGACAGGGCGCGAGACAGGGCGCGCGTCAGAGAGCGGGGCGGGCGCGGCGTCGGCCGTCTCCGGTTCGGCCATCGCCTGCTCGGCGGTGCGGCTGCGCCGTTCGGGCCGGCGTTCGAACAGCATCTCGAGCGCGATCAGAAACAGCATCAGGCCGCCGGAAATGCGGAACGCCGGCAGGCCGATCCCCACGGTTTCAAGCAGCGCTTCGCCGATCAGGCCGAACACCGCCAAGATCCCGGCGGCGACCGCGACCGCGCGCAGCGCGATCCGACGTCGTTCGGCGCCGGCGGCCCCGGCTGTCAGCGCGACGAACACCGGCGCGAGGCCGATCGGATCGACGATCACGAACAGCGTCACCAGCGGGCCGAGCGCCGCGTTTAAGAGCTCAAGGGTCACAGGGCGCAGGGGCTTTCGTTTCGGGGCGGCCAGAGGCTGCGGCCCTCAGGGCCGTGGATAAGGGCCGTGGATCAGGGGCCAGTCCGGGGGGCGGTCCAGGGGCCGGTCCAAGGGCCGGTCCAGGGTTGGGCCCGGGCGGTCCAGGGG
>CAZBIG010000271.1:0-4650 GCA_964491865.1 uncultured Neomegalonema sp.
GCCGCGCCGTCGGGCGCGGCGCGGCGGCGCGCCGGGGCGTCGGCGATCAGGTCGCGGGCGTCCGCCGGGGGGGCGGCGGCCAGCGTTTCAGCGTCCGAAATGCGCTTTGGCATCGTACAACGTCTCTAGCGTGATGGTGGCCAGGCCGCGCGCCTCGGCGAAGCGCTCGGTGTTGCGGCGGGCTTTGCCGCGCACGAAGAACGGGACTTTCTGCAGCTCGCGCTTGGCGTCGTCGGTCCACAGGATCGGGCCGCCGGCCGCCAGCGCGGCGGCCGCGTCCACCGGGGCCGCGTCCGTCGCGGCGACCGCCGACCGAGCGGCGTTCGGTTGAGCGGCGTTCGGCGGCGGGGTTTCCGACCGGGAGGCCTCCGACTGGAGGGCTTCCGATTGCGGGGCGTCCGACGGCGGGGCCTCGGCCGGCGCGCGCGGTTCGGCGGGCGCAGGCTGGCCGCGACCGCCCAAATGCGAGGGGCCGGCGGCGTCGTGAAACTCGAAATCCTCTCGGAACATCCCGAGCAGATGCTCTTCGAGCCCCATGACCAGCGGATGCACCCAGGCGTCGAACAACGCGTTCGCGCCGGCGAAGCCCATCTGCGGCGCGGCGTGCGCGGGGAAATCCTGGACATGGACCGGGGCCGAGATCACGGCGCAGGGGATCCCCAGCCGCTTGGCGATATGACGCTCCATCTGGGTGCCCAGCACCAGCTCGGGCTCGGCCTCGGCGATCGCCGCCTCGACCTCGAGATAATCGTCGGTCACCAGCGGCTCGACGCCGTAGGCGGCGGCGGCCGCGCGCAGGTCGCGGGCGAATTCGCGGTTGTAGGCGCCGAGACCGACCAGCTCGAAGCCGATCTCCTCGACCGCCACCCGGGCGGCGGCGATCGCGTGGGTCGCGTCGCCGAACACGAAGACCCGCTTGCCGGTCAGATAGGTCGAGTCGACCGAGCGCGACCACCAGGGCAGGCGCGGGGGCTCGGCGGCTTCGGCCGCGACGAGAGCCTGTTCGGGGTCCAGCCCGGCCAGGCCCGCGACCTCTCGGACGAAGTCGCGCGTCGCGCCGATCCCGATCGGGGTCGTGCGGGTCCGCGGCTGGTTCCGCGTGCGCGCCAGCCAGTCGGCCGCGCTTCCCGCGATCTCCGGATACAGCACCACGTTGAAATCGGCGGCCCCGATCCGCGCCATGTCGCTCGGGCGCGCGCCCCAGGGCGCGACCAGATTGACCTCGACCCCGATCGCCGACAGCAGCCGACGGATCTCGGCGAGGTCGTCGCGGTGGCGGAAGCCGAGCGCCGCCGGGCCCAAGATATTGCAGAGCGGACGCCGGGTCGCGCGGGGCGTGGGCGCGACCGAAGGGTCCGAGAGCCGACGCACGATCTGATAGAGGGTCTCCGCCGCGCCCCAATTCTCTTTCTTCGAATAGGAGGGCAGCTCGAGCGGAACCACCTGCACGCCGAGGTCCGCGCGCTCCGCCAGCCCGCCGGGATCGTCCTGGATCAGCTCGGCGGTGCACGAGGCCCCGACCAGCAGCGCCTCGGGCTGGAACCGCGCCACCGCCTCGCGGGCGGCGCGCCGGAACAGGTCGGCCGTGTCGCCGCCAAGGTCGCGCGCCTGGAAGGTGGTGTAGGTGACCGGCGGACGCGCGTCGCGCCGCTCGATCATCGTGAACAGCAGGTCGGCGTAGGTGTCGCCCTGGGGCGCGTGCAGCACGTAATGCGCCCCGGTCATCGCGGTGGCGACGCGCATGGCGCCGACATGGGGCGGGCCTTCATAGGTCCAGACGGCGAGCTTCATGATCGTCCCTCCGTCAAACGCCGAGCCGGGCGCGCCGGGTCAGCGGCCGCGCGAACAGCTCTGCGAGGTCGCCCGCTTGGTCGAAGCCGTGGACGGGCGAAAAGACGAGCTCGATCGACCATTTCGTCGTCAGCCCTTCGCGTTCGAGCGGGTTGGCGAGACCGAGGCCGCAGACGGTGAGATCCGCGCGGTCGGCGAGGCAGCGTTCGAGCTGGCGGTCGACGTCCTGGCCCTCGGCCAGGCGCGCCTCGGGCGCGGCTTGGCGCAGCAGCGCGATCTCTTCAGCCATGTTGCGCGCGTGGATGTAGGGCGCGCCGACCTCGATCGGCCGGGCCCCGCATTCGCGGGCCAGGAACCGCGCCAGCGGGATTTCGAGCTGGCTGTCGGGGAAGAAGAAGACCGATTTGCCCTCGAGCGCCGGGCGCAGTCGCGCCAGCGCCGTTTCGGCGCGCGCTTTCGGCGCCGCGATCGCCGCCTCGACGCGATCGGGCGCGAGCCCGAAGGCGTCGGCCGCCGCGCGGAGCCAGGCTTCGGTTCCTTCGGCGCCGAAGGGATAGGGGGCGGGGATTCGCGCCGCGCCCCGCGCTTCGAGCGCGCGCGCCGTCTCGTTCAGGAACGGCTGCGCCAGCAGAACCCGGGTGTTGGGGCCGACCGCCGGCATGGCGTCCGCGCGGCGCGCAGGCAGAAACCGCGCCGGCAGCCCGATCGCGTCGAACAGCCGGGCGAACTGGTCCTCAACCACGTCCGGCAGCGCGCCGACCACCAGCAGCGTCTCGGCGGCGGTGTGCGGCGACTCGGGCACCAGCGCGGCGAGGCAGGCGTCCTCGCCCTCGGTGAAGGTCGTCTCGATCCCGCTGCCCGACCAGTTCAGCACCCGCGTTCGGCCGGCGTGGCGGGCCGACAAGCGCTCGGCCGCGCGCGACAGATCGAGCTTGATCACTTCGGACGGGCAGGAGCCCACCAGAAACAGCAGCCGGACGTCGGGCCGCCGCTCGAGCAGCCGCGCCACCACGGCGTCGAGCTCGTCATTGGCGTCGGCGAGGCCGGCGAGGTCTTTTTCTTCGAGGATCGCCGTGGCGAAGCGGGGCTCGGCGAAGATCATCACGCCCGCCGCCGATTGCATCAGATGCGCGCAGGTGCGCGAGCCGACGATCAGGAAAAAGGCGTCCTGGATCTTGCGGTGCAGCCACATGACGCCGGTCAGGCCGCAAAAGACCTCGTGCTGGCCGCGCTCTTTCAGCACGGGCGCCGCGGCGCAGCCGGCGGCGGGCAGATCGTCTCGGGGGCTCATGCGGGCGTCCCCCGGATCGGGGCCGCCGGCGCCGGCTGAGCGCCCGACGACAGGGGCCGTCCGGCGCGCTCGGCGGCGCTGTCGAGCCGCGCGCGACGCAGTTTCCAGACGAACTGCCCGGCGTTGACCACGTAAGAGGCGTAGGCCGCCAACGCGAGCGCCATCTGAGCCTGCGCCCCGCCCCAACCGGCGAACAGCGCGACCAAATAGGCGGTGTGCAGCGCCAGCACCAAAAAGCTGACCACGTCCTCCCAATAAAAGGCGGGGGCCAGCAGCCAGCGGTCGAACACCGCCTTCTCCCAGATCGAGCCGGTGATCATGATCGCGTAGAGCGCCAGCGTCTTCACCACGATCGACGCTTCGGCGGCGAACTGGCCCTGGCCGGTCGCCAGAAAGCGCAGCACGAGGCCGAGGCTGACCAGGAACACCAGGAATTGCAGCGGGGCGAGCACGCCCTGCACCAGGGTCCAGACGGTCGCGTCGCGCCGACGGCGCTGCTCGGGCGTGTAGAGCGCCGGCCGAGCGGTCGCGATCGGCGCGGTCGCCCGGGCGAACACGCGGCCGTCGGCGCGGTCCCAGACGGCTCGGTCCGACGCCGCGCCGGTCCAGTCATGGGACGGGCCCGCCCAGCCTTGGGACGCGCGCGTCGCGGGTTCGGGCGTCGAAGTTTCAGGCGTAGGGGTCTCGGCCCCTTGCGGAGCTCGTTCCGCCGGCGCTCCGCGCGTCGGCGACCGCCATGTCGTCGGTCGGGGCATGCGCCCTCCTTCCTAAGCGCCCGCAGCGCGGCGCGGGCGCGGATCCGGCGGTCGACGCGGGCTGTGGGCGTCGCCGCTCGGAGACGTCGCCGCGCGCCGTCCGGGCGTCCGCCTTCGCGCGCTGTCGGGCCCCTTTCGGAAACGACGACAGGGCATTGCGGGCGTTGTTTCCTCAGGAGCCTGGATCCTGCGCCGGAAAGTGTCAACCTGGATTGACGTCATTTTCGTTTGACGGGTGCGACGATCTGCGCGACTGTCGATCAGCCCCGCCGGCTGCGGTCGAAACGGGCCGCGGCGATGCGTGGTCGCCCCGATCTGGGGCGCCGAGGCCGGGGCGCGTGAGGCGGACGGGTCGGCGGCGCGCTTCGGGCCAGACGTCAGGTCTCGGCTTCAGGTTTTGGCTTCGGGTCCCGGCTTCCGGCTTGGCGGGTCGCCTTGGGCCGGCCGGCGCCGCCGCGGCGGTTTGAGGGGCCGCCGGCCGCATGGGGCGGCAGGCGAAGAGGGGCCCGCGCAGCGGGTGTTCGGACGGGCGCTCAGGGACGTCGGCTTGCGGAAAGGACGCGCCATGGATCGCTCCAGCGACGATACCGATCCCCCAGCGGGCCTCGAGGCCGCTTCGGCGCCCTGCTCGCGCGCGCCGGCGGGTTTTGAGACGCGTCGCGCCGACCCGCTTTCCTTAAAGACGCCCGCGCGCGCAGCCCCGGCGGCGGCGCGGGCCGATCGCGCCGCGCCCCGGCCGGGCCCGCCCACGCCCGCCGCACCGAACGCGCCGGCCAACGGCGCCGCGCTTTCACCGCCGGGGAGCGCTAGGCG
>CAZBIG010000272.1:0-3557 GCA_964491865.1 uncultured Neomegalonema sp.
GTCGGGCCGGCGACGCCGTCGGCCGAGGACGCGGCCTTTGTTCAAAGCCTGGTGCTGCACCGCGACGACGCGGTCATCGCCCTCGCCAAACCGCCCGGGCTGCCGGTCCAGGGCGGCTCGGGCCAGCGCCGTCATCTCGACGGGATGTTGGGCGCGCTCGGCTTCGAGCGGTCCGACCGGCCCCGGCTGGTCCACCGGCTCGACAAAGACACCTCCGGCGTCCTGCTGCTCGGCCGCAGCGCGTCGGCCGCCGCCAAGCTCGCCGCCGCCTTTCGCGATCGCGACGCGCGCAAGCTCTACTGGGCGGCGCTGTCCGGCGCGCCGCGTCCTCGCCTCGGCGAGGTCCGATACGCGCTGGTCAAAGCGCCCGGGCACGGCCCCCACGGCGCGGGCGAAAAGATGCTGTGCGTGCCGCCCGGTCGGCGCGGCCAGGTCGAGGGCGCCCAGGCCGCCCGCACCCTCTACGCCGTGATCGAGGCGCTCGGCGACCGCGCCGCTTGGGCGGCGCTGCGCCCGGTCACCGGCCGCACCCATCAGCTCCGCGCCCATATGGCCGAGATCGGCTGCCCGATCGTCGGCGACGGCAAATACGGCGGCTCGGGGGTCGAAAAGCGCGACGGCCGTTACGGCGCGCAGCTCGGCGGCGAAATCAGCAAAAAGCTGCATCTGCACGCCCGCGCGCTCGACGTCGCGCATCCGGACGGCGGCCGCCTGCGCGTCGCCGCGCCGCTGCCCGACCATATGCGCCGCACCTGGGAAAGCCTCGGTTGGGACCCGGACGCCGCGCCCGAAGATCCGTTCGACGCGCTCGAGCCGGAGCGCCGCGCATGAGCCTCGCCCTGGTGATCTTCGACATGGACGGCACGCTGATCGACTCGGGCGACGTCATCGTCGCGGCCATGCGGCGGGCGTTCGAAGGCGAGCGCCTCGCCGCGCCCGACCCGCGCGCGGTCCGGCGGATCGTGGGGCTCGAGCTGTTCGAGGCGGTGCGGCGCCTCGCCCCCGACCTCGACCCCGATCAGCTGACCCGCGTCGGCCGCGCCTATCAAGCCGCCTTCGTCGCCGCGCGCGGGGCGGGCGGGGGCGAGGCGAGCGCGCCGCTGTTTCCCGGCGCGCGGGCCGCCCTCGAGCGTCTCGCCGCGACCGAGACGCTGTTGGGCGTCGCGACCGGCAAAGCGCGCCGCGGCCTCGAGCACACGCTCGACGTTCACGGCCTCCGGCCGTATTTCCAGACCACCCAGACCTGCAGCGAAAACCCCGGCAAGCCGCATCCCGGCATGATCGAGCGCTGCCTGTCCGAAACCGGGGCCGACCCGCGACGAACGGTGATGGTCGGCGACACCAGCTTCGACATCGAAATGGCGCGAAACGCCGGCGCGCACGCGATCGGCGTCGCCTGGGGCTATCACGAGGCCGAGGAGCTGCGCGCCGCGGGGGCCGCGACGGTGATCGAGCGGTTCGAGGCGCTCGACGCGGCGCTGGCCGCCCTGCTGACGGCCTAGGCCCGGCCCCCCTCGGAGCTCCCTTCGGCCCGCGCGCGGGCGCCTTCCGCGGTCAAAATCCGCGCCAAATCCTCCGCGTCGCCGGCGGACACGAACGCGCCGGGGATCGGGTAGAGCGTCGCGTCGGCCTCCGCCGCGCTCCGGGGCCGAGCCGCCGCCCGCACCCCGCGCGCGAGAAGACCCTCGCGAGGCGCGCGGCCGGCGGAGAGCGCGATCCAGATCTGCAGCCGCCCGAGCCGATCCGCCCGGTCGCGATGGGCCGCGAGATTGCGAACCGCGACCATCACGTCGACGGTCCGGCCGCCCGGACGACGGGTTTCCTGCGCGTAGGCGGGCCCGATATCCTCCCAGGGCAGGGTGAGCCCAAGCTGCGCGAGATAGAGCCCCTCGGGCGACAGCCGCGCCAGCCCGCGTCGCGCGCCGCGGCCGAGCGCGATCCCGATCAGCAAGGCGGCGAAGCCGAAGAACGCGCCCCCGAACAGGCCGATCAAAGCGACCGGGAACCCGCCGAACAGCCCGATCGCCAGGGACAAGAGCGTCATCGCCGGGGCGATGACCAACCCCAAGGCCCAGGCCTTCCAACCGGGCCGGAGCGCGATCGGCGGCGTCAAGCCCTGCTCGGCGTAGCGCGCCCAAAGCCGTCCCATGGGTCCCCCTCGCCGAACCGCCGCAGACTGTTTCCCGGAGCCGTCCGTCGCCCGATCCCAAACGCGCGGGCCGCCCGGCGGGGCAAGGATGAAACCGCGCGCCGCGCGGCGCCGGAAACGCGTTTCCGGCGGCCTTGCGCCGCCGGGCGGGCCGAGCGAGACGGGGCGGGCGTCGGACGGCTCCGGGAAACGGGCCTGTTTCCAGGTGAGTCCCGAGCGCGCCGCGTCGCGGCTCCCGCCTCGCCGTTCGATCGACGCGGGCCGCCCAGGCCGGTCTCCGGGGTTCGACGCCCCGGAGACCGGCGCCTCCCTCAACGGGTCACAGCGGGATATTGTCGTGCTTGCGGTACGGGCGCGGCACTTTTTTCGTCCGCAGCGCCGCAAAGGCCCGAGCGACGCGGCGCCGGGTGCTGCGCGGCATGATGACTTCGTCGATGAAGCCGCGTTCGGCCGCGACGAACGGATTGGCGAACCGGTCCTCGTACTCTTTGGTGCGCGCCGCGATCTTCTCGGGGTCGCCGAGGTCGCTGCGATACAAGATCTCGACCGCGCCCTTCGCCCCCATCACCGCGATTTCCGCCGTCGGCCAGGCGTAGTTGACGTCGGCCCCGATATGTTTCGAGGCCATCACGTCATAGGCGCCGCCATAGGCTTTCCGGGTGATCACCGTCACCATGGGGACGGTGGCCTGCGAAAAGGCGAAGAGCAGCTTCGCGCCATGTTTGATGACGCCGCCATATTCCTGGCTGGTGCCGGGCAAGAAGCCGGGCACGTCCACGAAGGTCAGGATGGGGATTGAGAAGGCGTCGCAGAACCGGACGAACCGAGCCGCTTTCCGGCTCGAGTCGATGTCCAGGCAGCCGGCCAGCACCATCGGCTGGTTGGCCACGACCCCCACCGTCGAGCCTTCGAGCCGGATGAAGCCGGTCAGAATGTTTTTGGCGAAATCCGGCTGAATCTCGAAAAAATCGCCCTCGTCGGCGACCTTCGAGATCAGCTCGTGCATGTCGTAGGGCTTGTTCGGATTGTCCGGGATCAGCGTGTCGAGGCTCGCCTCGATGCGCTCCGGATCGTCGGTTGTCGGCAGCTTCGGCGGGGTGTCGAGCGAGTTCAGCGGCAGCATGTCCACCAGCCGCCGCACCTGGGCCAAGGCTTCGACGTCGTTCTCGAAAGCCGCGTCGGCGACCGAGCTTTTCGACGTGTGGGTCTTCGCGCCGCCGAGCTCCTCGGCGGTGACCAGTTCGTTGGTCACGGTCTTCACGACGTCCGGGCCGGTGACGAACATGTAGCTCGAGTCGCGGACCATGAAGATGAAATCGGTCATCGCCGGCGAATAGACCGCGCCGCCGGCGCAGGGGCCCATGATCACCGAGATCTGCGGCACCACGCCCGACGCGCGCACGATGCG
>CAZBIG010000272.1:3567-4649 GCA_964491865.1 uncultured Neomegalonema sp.
CGGCGTAGCCGGCCAGCGAGGCGACGCCTTCTTGGATCCGGGCGCCGCCGGAGTCGTTCAAGCCGATGATCGGCGCCCCGTTCTGGATCGCCTTGTCCATGACCTTGGCGATCTTCTCCGCATGGGTCTCCGACAGCGAGCCGCCGAATACGGTGAAGTCCTGACTGAAGACGTAGACGAGCCGGCCGTTGATCGTGCCCCAACCGGTCACGACGCCGTCGCCGTAAGGACGGCTCGCCGGCATGCCGAAATCAACGCAGCGATGCGCGACGAACGTGTCGTATTCTTCGAAAGAACCCTCGTCGAGCAGCAATTCAATGCGTTCGCGCGCGGTCAATTTGCCTTTGGCGTGTTGCGCGTCGATCCGCTTTTGTCCGCCGCCAAGCCGGGCTTCGGCGCGCCGGCTCTCCAGCTGCTCGAGGATTTCTTTCATCGCGCGCCTCCCAGGCCTGGAACCATCTGAATTCACGCGACCTTTAGGCCGCCCGTCGCCAACCGGCAAGCCGGCGGGGCGCCGACCTCCGGCGGCGTCCCGGCGCGGCAGATTGTATCGATCGATACATTTTCAGCTTTTCAGCGACTGTATCGAACGCTACAGTTTTGATGCGCCCGCAATGTCGGGGCGCGCGGCGCGCCTCGCGCCGCTCAGCGGGAAGGAGTTCGCCATGCCCTTTGATGTGAGCGCAGACGCCCCTGAACCCGATGGGGATCGACGCCCGCCCGCGCGGCGCCCGGTCGCGCGCGCCGCGCCGACCTCCGCGGCCAAGCGCGCCTGTTGGCCCGGCGCCCGCGCCGTTCTACGCCGCCTGACGGGCGCGACGCGGTTGCCGCGGATCGACGCCGCAACGAACGCCTCGGCGCTGATGGCCGAGCTGTGGTCCCCTCCGGACGCGCGCTAGGGTGTCGGGCCCTGGGGCGCGGCCGTTGACGAGACGCCCGCCCGCCTCTAACCGAGGGCCATGCCCAGCAAATCAGCGCCCGACCGGCCCGAAGAGCGGACGCCTGAAGTGCGGACGCCCGATGAGCCGAGGCCCGAAGTGCGGACGCCCGACGAGCCGACTCCCGACGAGCCGACGCCCGAC
>CAZBIG010000273.1:0-4619 GCA_964491865.1 uncultured Neomegalonema sp.
AGACCCGGCGCGTCGAGACCCAGCTCGCCGAAGCCCAGCGCGCCGAAGCCCCGCGCGTCGAGGCCCGCGCGGCGGAGACCCCGGGCGCGCCCGCGAAACGGCTGTTCGGCGCGGTCGCCGCGCCCAGCGACGACGCGCCCCAGGTGATCGGCGAATATGCGCGGGGCTGCTTGGCCGGGGGGCGCACGCTGCAGGCGTCGGGCCCCGGCTGGCAGGTGATGCGCCTGTCGCGCAACCGAAATCACGGCCATCCGGCGCTGCTCGCCTTTATCGAGCGTCTGGCGGGCCAGGCGCAGGCGATCGGCTGGCCCGGCGTGCTGATCGGCGACATGGCCCAGCCCGTCGGGGGGCCGATGCTGACCGGGCACCGCTCGCATCAAAGCGGCATCGACGTCGATATCTGGCTGCGGCCGGCCCCAGACCGGCGACTTGACCGGCGCGAGCGCGAGGCCGTCGGCTCGGTGAACGTGGTCGCCGCCGACGGCGTCTCGATGAGCCTGGCCTGGCGTCCCACGCATCGCGCGGTGCTGCGGGCGGCCGCGTCCGATGCGGCGGTGGCGCGGATCTTCGTCAATCCGGCGATCAAGCGCGCGCTCTGCCAAGGAACGGTCGGCGACACGGCCGCGGGCGGGGCCGACGACGCGTCTTGGCTGCGGAAAATCCGGCCCTGGTGGGGCCATGACCATCATTTCCACGTGCGCTTGGCCTGCCCGGCCGGCTCGCCCGACTGCGTCGATCAAGCCCCGCCGCCGCCGGGCGACGGCTGCGGGGCCGAGCTCGACTGGTGGTTCAGCGCGGAGGCGCGGGCCCCCCGGCGCGGCGCGGCGCGCGGCCCGCTCACTTTGGCGGATCTGCCCACAGCCTGTCGGCGGCTGGTCGATGTCGACTAGGGCGGCGCGGCGCGGCGTTGGGATGGGGGCCGCTCTCCTGGGGTCTCTGCTCGCCGGAGCCGCCGGGGCGCAGACCGTCGCGCCCCTCGCCGGTCTGGCGGTCGCGGCCCCGGCCGAGGCTCAGGTCGAGACGCCGAGCGCGGATCCCGCCTCGGGCGCGTCGGCCGCGGCGCCCGAGCCGGCGCGCTTCGTCGCAGGTTTCGAGCTGACCGCCCGGTCGGACGCGTTCGGCGGGCTGTCGGGTCTTTGGGTAAGCGGCGCGGCGCTGGTCGCGGTGACCGATCGCGGGCAATGGGCGCGCTTCGATCTCGAGCGGGACCCGTCGGGCCGCCTGATCGGCGTCGGCCGAACCGCGCGTCTCGAGCCGATCCGCGACGCCGGGCGCCAGCCCGTCGAAGGCGGCAGCGCCGACGCCGAGGGCCTGGCGGTCGGCCCGGGCGGCCGGCTCTGGGCCTCGTTCGAGCGCGGCCATCGGATCGTCGGCTACAACGCGGTGGGCGGCGCCGCGCAGGCCGAGGTCGCGCAGTTGCCGATTTCCGGGCTCGCCTCGAACGGCGGCGTCGAGGGCTTGGCGGTCTTGCCGGACGGCGCGTTGCTGGCGGTCGTCGAAGAGCCGTTGCGCGCCGAGGCGCGGGCCGGGGCCGGGTTCGCCGCCGCGCCCGAAGACGCGATCGTCGGCTGGCGGCTGACGGGCGGTCGCGCGACCGGCTTTTGGATCCCGCGCCTCGACGGGTTCGCCGCGACCGGCGCCGATATCGGCCCGGACGGCGCCTTTTACCTGCTCGAGCGCCGCTATCGGTTTTGGAGCGGGGTGCGCATGCGGATCCGCCGCTTCGCGCCCCATGCGGTTCGCGCGCTGACGGCGCATCGGGGCGGCCAGGCGCTCGGCCTGGGCGCGGGCGCGGTGGTGGCCGAACTCGGCCCGAGCGGTCCGGTCGACAATTTCGAGGCGATTTCGGTCGAGCGGCGCGCCGCGGGCGGGCTGTGGCTGTTCTTGCTCTCCGACGACAACTTCAGCGCCGCGCAGCGGACCTTGTTGCTCCAGTATCGGTACGATCCGCCGTGACGGGCCGCGCGCGAGGCGCCCACGCGCCTCGACGGCTCACGGGCGGGTCATGGGCGGCGAAACAGGCCTCGAACCACGCGCCCCAGGCCGTCGTGCCCGACGCCTTCGCGCAGCACGCAGTCGATTTCCTCGAGAAAGACGATCTCGAGCGCGCTGAAATCCTCGCGCAGCATCTCGGCGCTGTAGTGCAGCGCCGGGTCCGGCGGGCCGCCCGAGCCGTGGCTTTGTTGATGGGCCGACTGCCCGACGGCGAAGGTCTCGATCGCCAGAACGCCGCCGGGGGCCAGGGCGGTCGCCATCCGCGCGTGGGCGCGCGGTCGGAGAGCGGGCGGCAGGTGCAGATAACAAACGGCGCAGAGCGCGAACGCCGCGTCGGGAATGTCGAGCGCCAGAAAGTCGCCCGCCTGCGCCTCATAGGGCAGGCCCTCGGCGCGCGCTTGGGCGGCGGCTTGCGCCAGCGCGACGCTGGAAAGATCGACCGCCAGCACGCGCAGCCCGCGCCCGGCGAGCCACAGGCCGTTGCGGCCCTGCCCGTCGCCCGGAACCAGCGCGCGGCCCTCGCGCGGCAGAAAGCCGTCCGCCGCGGCCAAAAACGCGTTCGGCCCGACGCCGTAAAGCGCGGGGTTCGCGGCGTAGCGATCGTCCCAGAATTCCGGCGTCATCCGCGTCCCCCCCTTTCGCGTCAAGGGCGCGCTCAGGCTTCCGTCAGCCGATCCGCGAGCCTGAGCGCCAATTGCACGATCGTGAGCGTCGGATTGGCGGCGCCGCCGGACGCGAACACGCCGGATCCGCCGACATAGAGGTTGTCGACCCCATGGACGCGACAGTCGGCGTCGACCACGCCGGTCTCGACGGTTTCGGACATCCGGCATCCGCCCAAATGGTGGTTGCCGAAGTCGAAATCAGGGATCTCGCCGGCCACGATCCAGGGTTCGAGCCAGACCCGGCCGATACCAGTGCGGATGAACATTTTCGCGACCTCGAACGCGGCCGCCTGTTGAGTGCGGACGTCCGCCGCGCCGAGCTTGAGGTCGACGCCGGCCCGGCGTTGCCCGAACCGGTCGCGCGTCTCGAGCAGACGGACCCGGCTTTCGCGATTGGGAACCATTTCCGAGGCGGCGAACAGGACGCCAGTGTAATAGTAGTCGGCGCCATGGCGAAGACGCTGGATCATCGGCGCGGCCGCGGCCAGCGCGTCGGGCAGCGGGTCGTCGCGCAAGCGTAAAATGCGCAGCCCGCAATTCATGACGCCCGCTTGACGCATGAAATCGGCGGTCGGGGCCACGATCATTTGCGATTTGTGCCGGTAGAGGGCGCTGTCGATTTGCAGCTCGATCTCGGGCAGCCAGGAAATCGGTCGTTTCGAGACAAAGTATTGGCCGATCCGCGCATGCGGATGTTCGCAGAAATAGCGGCCCACCATGGCGCCCGCATTGCCGAGCCGATCGCGCTGCCGCGCGTTCTCGTTGAGCAGAAAGCGCGCGCTCTCGACGCCGCCGAGCGCCAGGACATAGGCGTCGGCGCTCGCGCGACGCTCGGGGCCCTCATAGCTTTGGAACCGCGCCGCCCGCACGCGGTCGCGATCCGGATCGAGATCGAAGCCGAGCGCGTTGGCGTTCAAGACCAAGTCGATCCGCTCGGACGCTTTCAGCGCCTCGCCATAGACGTCGCGCATGCGCACTGGCTGCGCGTCGAGCACGCCGGCGAAGGCGCCCGCGCCGCTCCAGCGATAACGCACGCGCTCGAGGGTGGTCGAGCCGTCGATCGGGGCGCGGCGCCGGTCGAAATCCGCCAGGCCCAGGATCGCGCAAGCCGCGTCGAGATAGGGGTCGAGCGCGTCCCGGCGGATCGGCCAGCCGCGATGGTCGATGTCGGGGCCGAGATCGGGCCGCGGTTCGAAATCGTGCGCGTCGAGCGGCGCGCAGCGCCCGCCCCAATGCTGGGTCGAGCCCCCGAGAAAGCGCAGCCGGTTGGTGTCGAGCGCCGAGTAGGGGTAGCCGAGCTCCGCGTCGCCCGCGTACAGCTCCTGCGAGCGCTCCTCGAAATCCCAGCCGCCGCCTTCGAGAAGCAGGACCCGCCGGCCCTTGTCGGCCAGCGTCAGGGCCAGCGTGACGCCGGCGGCCCCGGCGCCGAGCACGCACACGTCGTAGCCAGCGTCGAGCTCGGGCGGCAGGGCCGTCATGGCGTCGTAGAGCATGGCGTCAGCGCTCCCCGGAGGCGGCGTCGGCCGGATCGGCGAGATCGCTCGCGTCGAGCGCCCAGCCGTTGACGAAGGTCAGAGACGGCTCGGCCACCGGCGGCAGCGCGCGGTCGAGCCACAGCAGCTGCGCGTAGCGCAGGGCCGGCGCGGCGATCAGCGCGATCGCCCCGAAGCCGAGCAGGCGTCGCCGGGAGAGGGCAAGTTTCGGCGGTCGCATCGCGGGTCCTCATGCTGGGCGGGCGGCGCAGGCGGGCCCGTCGACGTCGCGGGGCCGGCGCGACCCTAGAGGCGGGCCGCGGCCGCGGCAATTCGGTGCTGCGGGCGCGGCGACGCTTTCGCGCAGGCGCGAAGCCGGCGCGGCGCGGCGGGGCGTCGGGGGCGCACCGCGGCCGCGCGGCCTGGAAATCGCGCCCGCGCTCGGGTCTTCTTCGCCGCGCCCCCGCGCCGTCGCGGGGCCGCCCAA
>CAZBIG010000274.1:0-1207 GCA_964491865.1 uncultured Neomegalonema sp.
CGCGCGGACGGCGCGGACCCGGCCGGAAGGCGGGCTCGATCCGGGCGGGCTCGATCCGGGCGGGCTCAGGGGCCTCGGGGTCGTCGCCCGTCGCCGGCGCGGCGGCGGCGCCCGTCTGGGCGGCCAACCGCGCGCTCAGCGCGTCGAGGGTCGCCTCGAACGCGGCCGAGGACGGCGGCTCCTCTGGTCCGGCGTAGGCGGCTTGCAGCGTCGCGTTCAGCGCCCGGAGCCGGGCCGCGGTCTCGGCCGCTTCGGGGTCGTCCGCGATCGCCCTCGTCAGCCGCGCCGCGTCGGCCGGATCGTCGACCGATCCGTCGGTCAACGCCGCGATCTCATCTTCGGTCCAAGTCCGGGTCATGCCGTGGCTCCTTCGAATTGGCGCTGCAGCCTTGCGCGCGCGCGCGCCAAGCGGCTCATGACGGTTCCGATCGGGGTCTGGAGGGCTTCGGCCGCCTGTTTGTACGAAAAGCCCTCGATCGCGACGAGCGCGAGGACCGCGCGTTGATCTTCCGGCAACGCCCGCATCGCGGCCCGAACGCGCTCTAAATCCAGCCGAGCCTCAGGGCTGCGCGACCCGACGCCGCCGTCCGAATGGGCGCGATCCGGATCGAGCTCAACGCTCTGGCCGCGGGTTTTCCGCCGCCGGGTCTCGTCGAGAAAACAGTTTTGGACGATGCGGAACATCCAGCTGTCCAGGCGCGTGCCCGGTTCGAACTGATGCGCCGTCGTCAGCGCCTTCAGATACGCGGTTTGCACCAGGTCGTCGGCTTGCTCCGGATCGCCGGAGAGCGCATAGGCGAAGCGGCGCAGTCTCGGCGCCAACGCCGCCAAGTCGGCGCGCAGGTCCTGTGTCATGGCGGTCTCCGCTCCTTGGCGCCAAGGTGCCGCGTCTCAACAACGTCCCGGTTCGGAGCTTATTCCGGGCTCCGGAATAAATGATCGACAGAGACGTTTTTCGCAGAGACGGCCGGGGCCTAAGGGTCGGCGGCGGCGACCTTCATCCGCATCGGGAGACATCGACATGCTGCGCGGCGCGCTCATCATCCTGGCCGCTTTGGCCGCTTTGGCCGCTCTCGGCCTGAGGCTGGACCCGTGGCCGGTCGATCGCGCGACCCTCTTCTCTTCGGCCGTCGCCGACGACGGGGACGGCGGCGACGGGGACGGCGGCGACGGGGACGGCGGCGACGGGGACGGCGGCGACGGGGAC
>CAZBIG010000274.1:1307-4610 GCA_964491865.1 uncultured Neomegalonema sp.
GGCGGCGACGGGGATGGCGACGACGGCGACGACGGCGACGACGGCGACGACGACGACGACGACGACGACGATGACGACGATGACGACGACGATGACGACGATGACGACGATGACGATGACGACGACGCGGCGCGCGGCGGGCCGTCAGGCGCGGCCGTCGGGCGCGACGTCGGAGACGGCTCGAGCGGCCGCGATCTGTTCCTGCGCGATGAGATCATCGCGCTGGTCGGACGCGCATTCTCGCCCCAAGAGCGGGCCGACTTCGCCGCCGCGGGCTTCACGGTGTCCGCGGACGAACCGCTCGGCGCCTTGGGCGGGCGCCTCGTCCGCCTCCAGATCCCCAGCGCGCTCTCGCCGACCGAGGGCGTCGCGGCGGCGCGCGGCGTCGTTCCCGACGCCGTTTGGGAGCTGAACCACCTCTACCGCGCCAGCGCGGCCTGCGCCGGCGACGCCTGTTGGCCGGTCGCCGCCACCCAAGCGGATCGCGCGGCCGGCTGTCCGGTCGACGCGGCGATCGCGATGATCGACACCGGGGTCGATCGTCGGCATCCGCTTTTGCGCCGCGCCCGCGTGGAGGCGCGGGATTTTCTGCCGGACGGGGCCGCGGCGGCCGACGTCGAGCACGGCACGGCGGTGGCGGCGCTGTTGGTCGGCGCCGGCGCGGACGCAGGGGCGCGCCTTCAGCCGATCGCGCCCGGCGCGCGCCTGTTGGCGGCGAGCGCGTTTCGGCGCCTCGGGGATCAGGATCTGGCCGACGCGGGCTCGGTGGTCCGCGCGCTGGATTGGGCGATGTCGCGCCGCCCCGCCGTCGTGCTGATGAGCCTCGAGGGGCCGCCGAACGCGACGCTCGAAATCGCGGTCCGCTTGGCCTCGCAGCGCGCGCTGGTGGTCGCGGCGGCCGGTAACGGCGGCGGCGGCGCGCCCCCCGCCCCAACCCCCGCGGATCCCCCCCCGCAAGCCCAGTAGGCCGACGACCCCCCCCTGCGGCCCTACCGCGCCGGCACCCGCGGCGCGTTCGTCGAGCTCGCCGCGCCCGGGGTCGACGTCGTCTCGGCCGCGGCCAGGGGCGGTCTGCGCGCCTGGTCGGGCAGCAGTTTCGCCGCCCCGTTCGTCGCGGCCGCGGCGACGCGGGCCCGCGCGCTCAGCGGCGGAGACCTGGCCGCGGCGCGCGCCCTTCTCGCCCGCTCGGCGAAGGACCTGGGCGCGCCGGGCCGAGACGCGCTCTATGGGCACGGCCTGGTGCAATGGCCGCAGGGCGGTTGCCGATAGCCTGCTCGTCGCCGGCGGGACCCCGGCGAGAGAAACGCCCCTGAACGGGGGAATAACGGGCGGCGGCGCGCGTTGTCGACGCGCAGCCGCCCCGAGAGCACGCGATCCGATCCGGGCGGCCTTTTGTGAAAGGAGATCGTCCGATGAAGTCTCTCGCCCGCGCCGGCTCGGCCGCCGCGCTTCTGATGCTCGTCGCCGGCTGCGCCTCGAGCGCCGCGTCGTTGAACGCCGGGGCCGGCCCCGCGCGCGACCAGAGCGGCTGGCCCGAAACGCGCCCCTTCGCCGGAACCTTGCCCGTGGTGGACCGGCCGCGCCCGGCGCTCTTCACCAGCATGACCGCGAAAAGCCTGACCGACGGCCGGGCCAAGACGTTCGACGTGCGCGCCTATGGCCGCGGCGTCCGAGTTCGAGAGAGCGACGGCTGCGTGTGGACCTCGGCCTGGGACTGGTTCTCGCCGTCGGACAGCTGGGCGCAGTGTGGCGCGTCCAAGTCCTGGCGCACGGCTCAAGCGCGCACTCGGGTGATCGAGCCGCTCTATCCCCTCAGGCTGGGCGCGCGCGGCGTCTACGAGCGACGGGCGGTGTCGACCAGCTCCGGCGCCGTGTCGACCCGCCAGACCGAATGCGAGGTCGCCGACCAGGTCGAAGTGCTGCGCGCCGGCGCCCCCGCGACCCCCGCTTACGTGGTGCGCTGCGACGACGGACGGATCGAGCGCGTGACCTGGTTCGCCCCCGATCAAGGCCCGATCGCGTATCGCGAGGCCCATAAAGAGCGCGGCGTCCGAGAAGCTTGGGTGCGCATCCGGTGAACCCGCCGCGTCCGCGGGGCCGGCCAAGCGGAATAAGGCGGCCCGCGGCGCGTTATCCTGCCGCCGAGCGAGCGTCTCTCCCCCCTCGGCGAAACCAAAAGGCGTCAAGACATGCACAAGATTTCGGCTCAGCGCCGCGCGCGCTTGAAAGCGTCTTTCGCGGTGCGTCGCGTCGACCTCGACAGCGTCGCGGGTCTCGATCTCGACGGGCCCGCTCTCGCGGCGGGCGACGTGGTGGCGGCTCGGGTTGTGGAGATCGGCCAGCACCGCCGGCTCGAGCGCCCGGACGGGCGTCGCGCCGCGCTGTTCGTCGGCGACGAGATCCTGCTCGCCTGCGGCGCGCGCTACGCCCCCGATCAGTTCGAGGCCGACTGCCCGGTCGGCGTCGGACCCGCGCATCTGGCGGCCGCTGGCGGCGTCGCCGGCCTCGTGCGCCATAGCCACGACCGCATGCGCGCGCCGACCGCGATCGAAATCCTGGGCGCGGCCGTGCGCGCCGACGGCGGGCGCATCCGGCTCGCCGACGTCGCTTTGCCGGCGCGGTCGGTCGCGCCGACCGGGACGGTGATCGGCGCGCCCCCGGTGATCGCGGTGTGCGGCGCCTCGATGAACGCCGGCAAGACCCACACGGCCGCGGTGCTGGTCCATGGTCTGACGGCCGCGGGGCTGAAAGTGGCGGCGGTCAAGGCGACCGGCACCGGCTCGGGCGGGGATCTGTGGTTCTTCGAGGACGCGGGCGCCTTTTGGGTCGCCGACTTCACCGATGTCGGCTTCGCCACCACCTATCGCGCCGATCCGGCGGCGGTGCGTCTCGGTGCCGAGCGGCTGATCGCCGAGGCGACGTCGCGCGGGGCCGAGGCCGTGGTGGTCGAAATCGCCGACGGCGTGCGCCAAGCCGAGACCGCCGCGCTGCTTGAGGATCGCGGCTTCACCGACAGGCTGTCAGGCGTGGTGTTCGCCGCCGGCGACGCGTTGGCGGCCGCGGCGGGGGTCGACTGGCTGGCTGCGCGCGGGCTGCCGGTCGCGGCGGTTTCGGGGGTGCTGGCGCGCGCGCCGCTGACGATCCGCGAGACGCGCGCCGCCGTGAGCGCGCCCTGCTACGACGCGGCGGCGCTGACCCAGCCGCAGATCGCGCTCGGGCTGCTCGGCGGGCGCGCCCCGGTCGCCGACGTGCGCGACGCGGCGTGAGCCGCTCCGCGTCAGAGCCGGCGGACGCCGCGGGCGG
>CAZBIG010000275.1:0-4603 GCA_964491865.1 uncultured Neomegalonema sp.
GCGGACAGCGGTGACGGTAGTCCGGTATCAGCTCGTAAACTCCTAGGCCCCGGCTCGCCAGCACCGCCAGAGAGGCTCCTTTGAAATCATCTTGAATCTGGATCTGAAGCTCCCCACTCGAGCCAGACGATCGCGTACCACGCGCCGACGAACACGCCCCACGCCGCGAGGCCCAGGACGCTCTCGCGCCACAGCGGCAGCGCCCGGCGGAACTCGAAGAGCCGGCCGACGAGCCCCGACCGAGCCGCCGCCCGCGCGGGCGAGGGCTTGGCGAGCCCCCCCGGCGGGGGGGCGCTTACTGGGGCGCGCGGGCCGCGCCCCGCGCGTCCGCTCAGCAGGCCTCGGCGGCCCCGCCCGGGCCCTGGTCGCGGGCCAGCTCGTCAAGCAGCGCCGCCGCCGCGGCCTCGGGGCGCGTCAACCCCGCTTTGTCTTCGCCGGGATGGGTGCGCGCGCGCAGCGCGGTCGGCATCGCCGGCGGCGCGTACAGCGTCGCGCGCACCGACGGCGTCTCGCGCGCATAGGCCTCGACCAGCGCCGCCGCGGCGGCCTTGGTCGCGGCGTAGCCCGCCCACAGGCTGCGCGCGCGCTTGTCGTCGGCCACATAGACCAGGCGCCCCGCCGGCGCGGCGCGCAGCAACGGGTCGATCGACCGGATCAGCCGGTGCGTCGCGATCAGATTGACCGCCGCCAGCCGCTCGAGCGTCTTCGGCTCCAAATGCGCCGCGAGCGTGAGTTTGGCCCCTTCGGCGGCGGCCAGCACCGCCAGGTCGAGCGCCCCGAACCGCTCGAACAGCGCCGCGCCCAGCCGATCGACGCCGTCGCCGTCGGTCAGGTCGAGCGGAACCAGCACGGCGGGCGGCGCGCCGGCCGCGGTCACCGCGTCGTCGAGCTCTTCGAGCCCCCCGACGGTGCGGGCCACCGCCACGATTTGCGCGCCCTCGCGGCCCAGCGCTTCGGCCGCCGCCCGGCCGAAGCCCCGTGAGGCCCCGGTGATCAGCGCCGTCCGCCCGGCGAAGCGGCCCGCCGGCGCGCTCATTGCGGCTCTTCCGCCAAGCGCCGCGCGGCTGCGGGCGGGCCGGGCTCGGCCGAAAAGCCGCGGGCGATCTGGTCGGACGGCGGCACCGGATAGTCGCCCGAGAAGCAGGCGTCGCAGAATTTCGGGGCGTCCGGGTCGCGCCCTTCGGCGGCCCCCACGGCTCGGTAGAGACCGTCGAGCGAGATGAACTCCAAGCTGTCGACCCCGAGGCTCCGCCGCATCTCCTCCGCGCTCATCCGCGCGGCCAGCAGCTTGTCCCGCTCGGGCGTGTCCACGCCGTAAAAGCAGGGCCACGCCGTCGGCGGGCTGGCGATCCGGAAATGCACTTCGCGGGCGCCGGCTTCGAGCAGCATCTCTTTGATCTTGCGCGAGGTGGTGCCGCGCACGACCGAGTCGTCGACCAGCGCCACCCGCTTGCCCGCCACCATCGCCCGGTTCACGTTCAACTTCAGCCGGACGCCCATATTCCGGATCTGCTCGGTCGGCTCGATAAAGGTGCGCCCGACATATTGGTTCTTCACGATCCCGAGGGCGAATTCGATGCCGGAGGCGGCGGCGAACCCGATCGCCGCCGGCGTGCCGCTGTCGGGAACCGGGCAGACCATATCCGCCTCGACCGGCTTTTCGCGCGCCAGCTCTTCGCCGATGCGTCGCCGCGCCTCATAGACCGAGCGCCCGGCGATCGCGCTGTCCGGGCGCGAAAAATAGACATATTCAAAGATGCAAAAGCGGCTCGGCTGCGGCGGGAACAGCTGCTCGGCGTGCAAGCCGTTCTCGTCGATGATCACCATCTCGCCGGGCGCCACTTCGCGCACCAGCTCCGCGCCCACGATGTCGAGCGCCACGGTCTCGGAGGCCAGCGCCAACGCGTCCCCGATCCGGCCGATGACGAGCGGGCGCACGCCCAGCGCGTCGCGCACGCCGATCATCGCGTCTCGGGTCAGCGCCACGATCGAAAACGCCCCCTCGACCCGGCGCAACGCGTCGCGCAGGCGCGCGGGCATGCTGCGTTGGATCGAGCGCGCCATCAGATGGATGATGCATTCGGTGTCCGAGCTGGACTGAAAGATCGAGCCCGACCGCACCAGTTCGGACCGGAGGGCCTCCATATTAGTCAGGTTGCCGTTATGGGCGATCGCCAGCGCGCCTTCGGACAATTCCGCGTAGAGCGGTTGGATGTTGCGGATCTCGGTCGGACCGCGGGCCCCGGCGGTGGCGTAGCGGGTGTGGCCGAGCGCATGTTCGCCCGGCAGCCGCGCAATCGTCTCGGCGTCGGTGAAATTGTCCCGGACATAGCCCGGACGGCGCACCACGCTGAACGCGCCGGTGGCGGCGGTCAGGCTGACGATGCCCGCCGCCTCCTGACCGCGATGCTGCAGGGCGTGCAGACCGAGCGCCGCATAGCTCGCGGCTTCGGGCGCGCCCCAGACGCCAAACAGCCCGCACTCCTCTTTAAACCGATCTCCGCCCAGATCGAACGGGGCCGCCGGCCTCGCGCTCGCGTCGCGCGCGGCCCCGGCGGCCTTTTCGGCCGCCGCTTGCGCGCGCAGCGCGGCCAGTCGGCGCGCGATCAGCGCGTTTCCGCCCGACAAGCCGGCGGCGCAACGGGATTTTTGGGTCATGGGACGATCTCGACGCTGGTCCGCCTCGAACCGGAGGCCGCAGCGCGCTTCCGTTCTTTCGTCTAACGATCCCGCCGGCGCGGCGCAACCGGCGCGGCTGCCGCGATCGACCTGGGGCGCTCACGGCCCGCGCGCAAGTCTCGGCGCAAGTCTCGGCGCGATTGTCGGCGCAAGTGTCGGCGCAAGTCTGGCGGCGCAAGTCTGGGCGGCGCGCGCCCCCCTTTGGGCCGCGGCGAAGCCCGAGACGCCGCGGCTCAGTTCGGCGCGGGAACCGGGGTCGCCGCCGGGCCCGACGCCGCCGCGCCGCATTCCTCCATCAGCGCGTCCACCCGCGCCTTCAGGAACCCGGGCACCTCGTTCGGCACGATGGATCGGATGATCTCGGCGGCGCTTTCGACGACGCCGATCGTATAGGCGTTTTGCACGAAGCCGTAGCGGTCGTCCGGCGGGATGATCTCTTGGTAGGCGATGTAGATCACCGCGACGAGCACCAGGCCGCGCAGCGCGCCGTAAATAAATCCGGCGCCCTGGTCGAACAGGCTGAGCGCCGTGTTTCGGATCGAACCGCTTAAAATCCAGATCAAGACGCCCGCGGCGACCAACGCGACGCCGAACACGATCACGAAGGCGACGACCATCGACAGATTACAATCTTCGCGCAGATAGGAACCGATCACCGGCGCGCCGGTGAGCACCGGTTGCAGCATCGGCGCGAAGGCGAAGGCGGCGAAAAAGGCGACCGCCCAACTGCCCAGCGCCAAAAGCTCGCGGATGAGCCCGCGCACCATCGCGAGATAAGCCGACACGATCACCAAGAGGCCGATCAAAACATCGACCACCCAAGAGAAGTCGGTCGAACTCAAATCATCCATCCGCGTCGCCCTCTCGCCCCACGCCGCGCCCCGATCTGGCCCAGCGTCGCGACCCATCTGTCGCGCCCCGTCTGTCGCGTTTCCTGCGCCGCGCTCGCGCGCCGCGGACCCGGTCCGCCGGGGACCGGGCCGAACGCCCCCTGGCCAGCGCCGCGTCCCGGGCCAACTCCGGGTCGTCTCGCCGCGCCGCAAGCGCCTCTTACTGATCGCGCAAATGCGACACTAAAGCGTCAAGAGTCGCGATTTCGGTCAGCGTGATGCCATAGTCGGCCGGCGTTTGCACGCGCTCCGACCCCGCCGCGTGCGCGCCGGCGGGCTCAGCGTGGCGCGCCGGTCCCAACGGATCGCGTGTCGCGCGAGCCGCCCCGGGCTCGGTTCGCCTCGAGGCCTGGGCGGGGCGCGCGGCCGGGACGACGGCTCGGGTGAAGCCCAGCTTGGCCGCCTCCTTCAACCGCGCTTCCGCCTGCGCGACCGGCCGCACGGCGCCGGACAGGCTGATTTCGCCGAAACACACCGCGCCAGCCGGGGCGGGGGCGTCGTAATGGGCCGACAACAACGCCGCCGCGACCGCCAAGTCGGCCGCGGGTTCGGTCACGCGCAGACCGCCCGCGACGTTCAGATAAATGTCGAGACCGCCGAGCGCCACGCCGGCCCGCGCTTCGAGCACGGCGAGGATCATCGCGAGCCGCCCCGCGTCCCACCCGACGACCGCGCGGCGCGGCGTCCCGAGCATCGACGGCGCGACCAGGGCCTGGATCTCCACCAGAACCGGCCGCGTGCCCTCGATCCCCGCAAACACCGCCGCCCCCGAGGTCTCGCCGTCGCGTTCGCCCAGGAACAGCGCCGAGGGGTTCGGCACCTCGGCCAAACCCTGACCGGTCATCTCAAAAACCCCGATTTCGTCGGCGGCGCCGAAGCGGTTTTTCACGGCGCGGAGGATCCGAAATTGGTGGCCGCGCTCGCCTTCGAAATAGAACACCGTATCGACCATGTGCTCGACCACCCGCGGCCCGGCGATTTGGCCCTCCTTTGTGACGTGGCCGACCAAGACGAGAGCCGCGCCCGATCGCTTC
>CAZBIG010000276.1:0-4571 GCA_964491865.1 uncultured Neomegalonema sp.
CCGGCGGCGCGCGTCGGCGCCCCTCGCCCGTCGCGCGTCGACACCGGCCGCAGCCAGTCTCGACGCGCGAGCGCGTCGACCATCGCCGCGTCGAGCCGCGCGGTCGGCGCGCGAAACCCGTTCTCCGGCGAAAAGACGCCCGCCGCCGAGACGCTTTGAAAGATGAACGCGCCCGGCGCCCGAAGCCGACGCAGCAGCTGCTTCTGCGGCGCCGTCGGTTCGAACGCGGCGGTCGGAGCGAGAGCGGGAGAGCCTGTCATGGCGTCCTCGGCGTTGTTTTTCGGATATAGGTTTTTTTTCCTATTTCACATCGGCTGTCAAGCGGCGCGAGACCGAGGCGCGGTTAAGCCGGCGTTAGCGCGATCCGCCTACGCTGGCGATCCATGGGAAGCCCAATTCAGAGATGACGATGCAGCGGAGCTGGGCTCTTTGCGCGACGGCGGCGGCGATCGGCGGGATCGCGGCGGCGCTGGCCTGGATCGCGGCCGACAGCGTCCAGTCTCGACTGGCCGACGCCGCGGCGCGCCGCCAGGCGGCGGCGGCGGCGTCCGAACTCGCCGAGCGCCTCGAGCGCATCGAGCTCGCCGGCGCGCTCTACGCCGGGGCGCTGAAGTCCAAAGCCGATCCCGACCCCGATTTCGAGGCGATGCGCGCGCTGCTGACGGCGGCGAACGCCTCGGCGGCGCGCCCGGCCCCGCGCTTTTTCTCGGCGCGCTCGATCGCCGCCGCGCGGTTCGCCCTCGGCCGGCCGGGCGCGCCCGCCTCGGCGCTTCACGCGATCGCGACGGCCGAGGGCGTCGCCGGGGCCGCGCTCGCCGAGTCGTTCGCGCGGCTGCACGACGGCAAAGCGCTGCTGCGCGCCGCCCGACGCGCGGATCCGAACGGCGCTTTCAGCGCGCTCGCCAACGGGGCGGCCGCCGCCGAGACCGCGCTCGGCGCGTTCTGGCTGGTCTGGCCGCTGGCGGACCGCGCCGAGGCCGTCGCGATCGCCGTCGAGATCCGCGCGCTGTCCGACGCGGTCGTCGCCCATGAAGTCGGCCCGCCGGTTCGGCTGGTCGACGCGACGCCGCCCCCCGACGGCGCGTCTCGCCGCCTCAGCGCCTTCGGCGACAAGGCCGCGAGCGTGACGGTCCGAACCGCCGGCCCCGCCTTCGCCGCCTGGTGGACGAACGCCGCGGCGGCCGCCGGCGTGTTCCTGATGACCGCGTCGGCGCTGTTTCTGGGTCTGCCGCGGTTGGCGCGGCCCGACGAAGACAGCGCCGCCCGGCAGGACGCGATCAGCCGCGACATCGCCGACAAGCAGCGCGAGCTCGAGGCCAGCGAGGCGCGGTTCCGGCATTTGGCCGAGTCGACCAACGTCACGCCCTGGACCGCCGATCTCGACGCGCAGCGCTTCACTTATGTGGGCCCGCAGATCGAGGACCTGACCGGGTTCCCGACCTCTCAGTGGACGGTGCCCGGATTTTGGGCGGATCACATCCACCCCGCCGACCGCCGACGCGTGCTCTATGAAGAGATCCCGCGCATCCCGCTCGACCACTATCACACCATCGAGTACCGGGTCCGCGCCGCCGACGGCATGGTGCTCAGCGTTCGCAACATGCTGACCGTGGTGCGCACGGTCCAAGAGCACAACGGCCGCAGCGTCGCGCGCACCCAGGCGCAGGGCTTTTTGCTGGACGTGACCGAACTGAAGCGGGCCGCGGACGCGCTCGATCTGGCGCGCGAGAAAGCCGAAGAGGCCAATCGCGTGAAGTCGGAGTTCCTGGCCAATATGAGCCATGAGCTGCGCACGCCGCTCAACGCGGTCATCGGGTTCTCGGAGATCATGAAGGACGAGCTGTTCGGCCCGCTCGACCCGCAATATCGCGAATACGCGGCCAGCATCCACGCCTCGGGGCGGCATCTGCTGGATTTGATCAACGACGTGCTGGACCTGTCGAAAATCGAAGCCGGCCGGTTCGAGATCGCCGCCGAAGAAACCGACCTCGCGGCGCTGCTGCACGAGTGCAAGGTCCTGCTGCAGGAGCGGATGCAGTCGGCGGGGCTGCACGGGCGTTACGAGATCCCGGACGATCTTCCGCCGATGGAGCTCGATGAACGGCGCGTCAAACAGGTCGTGCTGAACCTGCTGTCGAACGCGATTAAATTCACCCCGCCGGGCGGGTCGGTGACCTTGCGCGCGGGGCGGCGCGAGGACGGCGGGGTCTCGATCTCGGTGATCGACACGGGCATCGGCATGTCGGCCGACGAGATCCCGCGCGCGCTGGCGAAATTCGGCCAGATCGACGGGGAGCTCAGCCGCGCCCATGACGGCACCGGCTTGGGCCTGCCGATCGCGAAATCGCTGATCGAGATGCATGAGGGCCGTCTCGAGATCACGTCGGAAAAGGGCAAGGGCACCGAAATGCGGATCTGGCTGCCCGCTTCGCGCGTCGCGGCGGCGGCCTGAGGGCGCCCGCGGAGCCCGGCGTCGTCGGCCCGTCGGCCGCCCCTCCGCGGACGAGCCCGACTTGTTTAACCTCCCAACGCCGCTGTAGGGTCGCCGCGCGAAGCAGAGAGCGAGGCGGCGGTGAGCGAGACGGAGACCAGGCCGAGCGGGGCGCGAGCCCGGATCGGCGGGGCGCAGGCGTTCGCGGCCGCGGCCCCCGCGGCGTTCGCGCCGCTCGCGGTGATGGCGCTGTCGCTGGATCAGGCGCCGTTTTGGGCGGTCGCCTTGGCGGGCGCCGGCGCGGCCCCGCTGGTGGCGATGGCGGGTGCGGCGGCGGCGCGGCCCGCCCGCATCTGGACTTTCGCCGCGGCGGCCGCGCCGCTGGCGCTGGTCGCCGTCTGGTTCGCTTGGACCAGCGGCGGGCCGCTGTCGCCGGCCGCGCCCTGGGCGTATGCGGCGCTGCTCGGGGCCGCGGTGGCGGGCGGCCCGCGGGGGGCGCTGCTGGCCGGGCTCGCGGCGGCCCTTGTCAGCGCGGCCCTGGCCTTCGCGCCTGATCCGCCGATCCGGTTCTTCGGCTTCCAGCCCCGCGCCGAACGCGAGGCGATGGCCGCGATCTCGTGGGGCGCCGCCGCGGCCGCGTCGGCGGCCACGATCTGGGCGGCGCTGACCGCTTGGGCGACGGCGCTGCCGCCGCTGCGCCACCCCACGATCGCCGCCCGCCGGGCGCTGTCGGTGTTGGCGCAGTCGGGCGAGATCTGCGGGCTGCGGGTCGCCGCGGACGGCAAGATCACCCAGACCATCGGCGCCCCCGAAGCGACGCTCGAGATCGACCGGGACACGCTGCGCGGCTTCAGCGTGGCCTCGATCACCCATCCGGACGATCAGGAGGCGATGACCGCGCTGATCGCGGCGGCCGTCGCGTCGGGCCGCGCGGCGTCGCCGACCGACGCCGAGACGCCGCCGCCCGAGCGTCTGACGGTCCGCATGCATTCGAAGCTCGGCGGCTTTCGCTGGATCGAGGCCGCCGCCTGGCCGACCGGGGCGCTGCCGCCGAGCCCCGGCCCCGCCGCGGACGCGCCCGAGGTGCTGCTGGTTCTGCGGGCCCGCTGGCGCCCCGGCGTCGAGGTCGAGAGCGAAGCCGACGCCGAACGCGCGGGCTTCCTCGCGCATGTGAACGCCGATCTGCGCGACACCATGAAGGCGGTGGTGGGCTACACCGAGATCCTGAAAAACGAGCTGTTCGGGCCGCTTGGCGCCCAGCGCTACCGCGACTACGCCCGCCGGGCCTTCGAAGGCAGCGCCCAGCTTCTCGAACGCGTCGACGAGCTGCTCGATCTGGCGGCGATCGAGGCTGGACGTTTCGCGCAGCGCAGCGAACGCGTCGACCCCGCCCCGCTGGTAGACGGGGCGTTGCGCCTGGTGCGCGCCCGGGCCGAGGAGGTGGGCGTCGCGCTCGCCGCCGAGATCGCCCCCAACACGCCGCACATCGTCGCCGACCGGCGGGCGCTGCGCCGGGTGCTGGTCAACCTGATGCTCGACGCGGTCGCCCGGGGCCGGATGGGCGACGTCGCCAAGCTGAAGGTCGACGCCGAAGAGGACGCGGTCCGCTTTCAATTGATCGCCGTGGCCCGCCCCAGCGTCGCCGGCGGCTTTTCTCGCGCCCGGCGCGACCGCCCGGGCCGGGGCGAGCGCGGCGACCCGGCGTCTGCCGGCTTCGCCCGCGATCAGGCCGAGGCCGACCCCGCGCGCGCCGCCGACGCGGCCTTCGACGAGGCCAAATTCGGCGATCAGCGGCTCGGCCGCATCGTCGCGGCCAGCCTGGCCGAGCGCATGGGCGGCAGCGTCGCCTTCGCCGACCCGCTCGACGCCGAGCGCTGGGGCGCGAGCCTCGGGGCGGGTTTCGCGCAAATGCAAAACGGGCGGGAAACCGTCTACGCCGAGGCGATCCTGCCGATCGCGCCGAACCTGCCGTCGCCGGCGGCGGATGCGGCCGCGGAACAAGCGCTGGCCGCCGAGCGCGGCAAAGCGCGCGCCGGCGACCGCGCGGCCTCGGGTGCGCGCGCCAGCGCGCGCGTCGCGGCCGAACCGGACGATGCGGACGTGCCGCTGTTCGACCTCGGCGCGCCGAGCGCCCGCGCCA
>CAZBIG010000277.1:0-4547 GCA_964491865.1 uncultured Neomegalonema sp.
TTTTGGAACGTCCGCGCGATCCCTTGGCGGGCGATGGCGTGCGGACGCTGGGCGCTTCGGGTCTTTCCCTGAAAGCGGATCTCGCCCTGCTGCGGATGGTAGAACCCGCTGATCACGTTCAGCATCGACGATTTGCCGGCGCCGTTCGGGCCGATGATCGCGCGGATCTCGCCCTCGCGAATATCGAAGCTGACGTCTTTGATGGCGACGACGCCGCCGAAGCGGAGCTGAATGTCGCTCACCTCAAGCAGCGTGTCGCCGATCTTTCGCGGCGCGATGCCGTGCGCCACTTCCGCGGCCGCATAGTCGGCGTCGGACGCCGCGGCTTCTTGGGCTTCATGCAACGACATGACGGTTCCCTTTACTGCGTGGCGCGCGCCGGACGCGGGCCTGAGGCGTCCAGCCGTCCGGCGGCGGAAGGCGGCGCGCGACGGTCGCGCGGCGAACGGCGATCACGCCGCTTTTTTGGCCTCGACGCCCCCTTTGACGGCGAACGTCTCGGCGTCTGCGACCCGCAAGGTGGCCGAGATCTTGCCCTTGCGGCCGTCCTCGTAGGTCACTTCGGTCTCGGCGTAGACGCTGTCGGCCCCCGAATAGAGCGCGTCGATCAAGGGGCCGTAGCGCTCGGCGATGATCCGGCGCCGCACCTTGCGGGTCCGCGTCAGTTCGCCGTCGTCGGCGTCAAGCTCTTTGTGCAACACCAGGAAGCGCTTGATTTGGCAGCCCGACAACATCGGATCCCCGGCCAGCGACCGGTTGGTTTCGGCGATATGCTCCTGCATCATCGCGTAGACCCGCGGATGCCCGGCCAATTCTTGGTACGAAGCGTAGGAAATGTTGTTCCGCTCCGCCCAATTCCCCAGCGCCGTCAGATCGATATTTAGAAAGGCGGCGGCGAAATCACGCTCGTTTCCGAACACCACAGCCTCTTGGATGTTCGGGAAGAATTTGAGCTTGTTCTCAACATACTTCGGCGCAAAGGGCGCGCCCGAATTCAATTTGCCGACGTCCTTGGCCCGGTCGATGATCCGCAGGTGGCCCGTGTCCGACACGAAAAACCCGGCGTCGCCCGTCAAAACCCAACCGTCGGGCGTCTTGGTGCTGGCCGTCGACTCGGCGTTCTTATAGTACTCTTTAAAGACCCCAGGCCCGCGATACATCACCTCGCCGTTCTCGGCGATCTTGATCTCGACGCCCGGCGCGGGCACCCCGACCGTGTCGGCGCCGACCTCGCCGTCCGGCTGCAAGGTGATGAAGGGGCTCGCTTCGGTCTGACCGTAGAACTGCTTCAAGTTAATGCCGAGGGAGCGGTAGAATTTAAAGATCTCCGGGCCGATGGCTTCGCCGGCGGTGTAGGCGATCCGCGCCCGGCTCATGCCGAGCGCGTTGCGCAGCGGGCCGTAGACGAGGACCTCGCCCATCCCGTAAAGCGCCCGATCCCACGCGCTGACGGGCTTTCTATCGAGAATATCGCCGCCCACCCGCTTCGCATGGGCCATAAAGCGCTTGAATAACGTGCGCTTTAACCAGCCGGCGTCTTCCATGCGGATTGTGATCGACGTCAGAAGCGTCTCGAATATGCGCGGCGGCGCGAAGAAAAACGTGGGCCCGATCTCTTTGAGATCATGCATCAACGTGTCGGCGCTCTCGGGGCAAGAGCAGCAATAGCCGGCGACATAGGCCTGCCCCATCGAGTAACAAAAATCGCCGACCCAAGCGAGCGGCAGATAGGACAAGATCTCATCGCGCTCGGTCAGCTTATCGAAATCGGCTGATCCGCGGCTGGTGATCAGAATATTGTCGTTGGTCAGGACCACGCCTTTGGGGTTTCCGGTCGTTCCCGACGTGTACAGCATCACGCAAGTATCCGACCCGGTCTGACCTGCGATGATCGCATCGAGCTTTTGACCGAGCTCGGCCGCCTGTTCCCGGCCGAGGTCTTGCAGCTGGCTGTAGGGATGCAGCTGGCCGTGGTCGTAGTTCCGCAGCCCGCGCGGATCGGAGTAGATAATATGTTCGAGACGCGAGACCTGCTCTTTGATGGTCAAGAGCTTGTCGACCTGCTCCTGATCTTCGACGATCGCGAACGAAACCTCGGCGTGGTCGAAGACATAACGCATTTCTTCGGCGACGCTGTCCGCATAGACCGGCACCGGCACCGCGCCGCACATCTGCACGGCCACGAACGACCAATAGAGGCGCGGGCGGTTGGAGCCCACGATGGCGACCCGGTCGCCCGGCTTGAGACCGATGCGCATCAAGCCCATGGCGAAGGCGCGGGTCTCGTCGCGCACCTGCGCCCAAGTCCAACTTTGCCAGATGCCGAACTCTTTCTCTCGGCTCGCGGGACGCCCCGCGAAGCGCTTGGCGTTTCGGTCTAAAAGCTTCGGAAACGTGTCTAAAACAGCCTCAGAGCTGCGCTCAGCCATGCGCTGCTTCCTCCCGATCATCCCTCCCTGACCTGGGCCTCGCGTTGCGTCGCGATGTTCGAACGGTCAGGCTGCGGACTGACGCCGCTACGATCGCAATTTAAGCCCCGCGCCTTGCCCCAGGTCAAGGGCGCGCGTGCAGGTTGCGGAATTTAATGTCGCAAGGGAGAGGCTGAAAAGAACATTAAGAAAGCCCGCGGCGAACCGCGGGCTGAAGTTGCTTGCGAGGGAAATAAAAGACGCCGGTATCAGGCGTCGATGGCGACCGGGCTGGGCGCGCTGCTGATCGCGATTTTGCGCGGCTTCAGCTCCTCGGGAACCTCGCGCAGCAATTCGATATGGAGCAGCCCGTTCTCAAGCCGCGCGCCGGTGGCGCGGACATGGTCGGCGAGCTTGAAGCGCCGCTCGAACGCCCGCTCGGCGATGCCGCGATACAGCATCTGGGCGCCGTCCTGATCGGCTTTCTCCGACTTCGCGCCAGAGACGACCAGCTCGCCGTTCTTGGTCTCGACCGAGATGTCGGCTTCCGTAAAGCCGGCCACGGCGAGCGTGATCCGGTAATCGCTCTCGCCGGTCTTTTCGATGTTGTAAGGCGGATAGCCGTTCGCGCCGGCGTCGTTCGTCAACATCGCGTCGAGCAACGACGCCATCCGGTCGAAACCGACGCTGGAGCGGTAGAGGGGGGTCAAGTCGATAGTGCGCATGTCACGATCCTCTGATGAGCGATACATGGGTCGAGCCGCCCGATTTCGGGCGCGCCCTTCGATCGTCGAACCCGAAACGGCGTCCGACGGCGATGAGGTGGGTAGAGCCGAAAAACCTGTCAAGGGCGGCGCGGCGCGGGACGAGGCGCCGCCTCAAGGCCCCTCGCCGAACTCGATGGGCGGCCGCACCCCGATCGAGCGCGCGCCGCGGGGCGTTCGCACGGCGCCGCTCACCACCGCGGCCACCCGCCAGCCCGCCTCGGTGCGCCGCAACATCGGCCCGCCCGAGCCGCCGAAATTCACGTCGCAATCGGTGAATAGAATCGCGCCCCGGCGGGCGGTGGCCCGGCAGGCGCGCTCGATGCTGGGCAATTCCGAGCGATCGCGGGCGTAGCTGACCGAGGTCAGCGCGTCGACCGCGCCGGACGGGCCGTCGAGCGGAATCGGCGCCACGTCGGCGATCGGGCTCTCCAAAATCACCAGCGCCACGTCGGCCGCCATCTCCGACAGTCCGCGCGGCCCCGGCGGCCGAAAGCTCCAATGCGTCACCACGCGCCGCCCGACCCGATGCGCCGCGTAAGCGCCGCGCCGATAGCCCGCCAGAAAGTGCAGCCGATCCGCCGGCACGGGCCGGCCGGTGCGCGGATAGAACAAGCAATGGGCGGCGGTCAAAACCCGATCGGGCGCGATCAGCGTCGCGGTGCAGAACCCGCCGCCATGATTCAACCGACCGACCGCGCGCAGCGCGGGCGCGTCGGCCGCGATTTCCCGATCGTCTCGACCGATGACCCCGGGGCGCAGCGAGGGCGCTCCGGCGGCGCGGTCGTCCACCGTCGCGGTCGGCGCCTCCGCCGCGACCGAGCCTGCGACCAAAGCCGCGGCGATCGCGCCGGCGGCGGCGAAAACCGAGCGGAGGCGGCGACGCGCGTTCAGGGGATCAGCCCTCCAAAGCGGCGGGTTTCGGACCGCCGGTCGCCCAGTCGAGCAGCTCGACGGTGTGCGCGACCGGGATCTTGGTGCCCGAACCGATCTGCGTGAGACAGCCGATATTGCCGGTCGCGATCGCCTCCGGCGCGGTCGCCTCGAGTTTCGACACTTTCCGCGCTTTGAGCTGCGACGCCAGCTCCGGCTGCATCAAATTGTAGGTGCCGGCCGAGCCGCAACACAGATGGCTTTCGGCGGGCTCGACCACAGTGTAGCCCGCGGCTTTCAACAAATCTTTTGGCAGCGTTTTGATCTGCTGGCCGTGCTGCAGCGAGCAGGCCGCGTGATAGGCGACCCGCAACGGCTGAGCGGTCGCCGAGGGCTTCAAACCAAGCTCGGTCATCACTTCCGAGACGCCGCGCGCCAGCGCGGCGACCCGGGCGGCGGGCTTGGCCCATTTCGGGTCGGGCCGCAACATATGACCGTAGTC
>CAZBIG010000278.1:0-4525 GCA_964491865.1 uncultured Neomegalonema sp.
CGCGCCGCCCTGGGGGGCCGCGCCGGGGGGCGCGCCGGGGGGGCGCGCCGCCGAGCGCCGGAACCGGGCGCCGCCCGGGCCGGAACGCGCCCATCCGCTACACACCACGCAGCCGCCGCGCGCAAAAGCTCTCTCGCGGCCCAACTCTATTCAGTTTGGGCCAGCTTTTGTCGCGCCAGCGCTCGGCGCTGCGCGGCCCGATTGCGCGCGGGCGCGTCTCGGACAAGAAACGCGGACCGAGTCTTTGGGGCGCACACACCATGAAAGGCCCGCGTCGAATGCTTCGGAAGACCTTCACGGCGGACGACGCCGCGGTGCCGATGAACTATCCGTTGTTTATGTTCCGGGCGCTCCGCGACGACGGGCTGCCGGTCGACGCGTTGTTGGCGGGCACCGGCCTGACGGCGTCGCATCTCGAGGACCCGAACCATCGAGCCCCTTTCTGGCCGGTGCGCCGCTTTATTGAGAACGCGATGCGCATGACCGACGACCCGCATCTCGGGGTGCGGCTCGCGCGCCGGTTCGAGCCGAACTATGTCGGCCTGCCCGCCTACGCGGCGATGAACGCCGCCCGATTCGAAGACGCGCTGCGCGTCCTGCACCGCTTCTTCACCCTGACCTTTCCCGCGATCGACTTCGCCTTTGTCGAGGTCGACGCGGCGCGCCGCCCGGGCGAGGCGGCGATCCGGCTGCGGCCGAAGTTCGATTTTGGCGACATCGCCTATTTCGCGTTCAGCAGCGCGCTCGTGGTCTGCGAAGAACTGTGCAAGGGCATGCTGAGGGCGCCTGGGATCGCGGCGCGCGGGGAATTGGCGATGGGCCAGCCCGACGGCTGGGCGGCGATCGCGCCCGAGGTCGGGTTTCCGGTGAGCTTCGGCGCTGAAGAGCACCGGCTGCTGTTTCCAGCGGCGCTGCTGGCGCAAGCCCTGCCGGGGTCCGACCCGATCAATCACGCGAAGCTGGTCGCGCTTTGCGAGCGATTCGCCTCGGAGGCCGCGTTCGAAACCAGCGCGGCCAGTCAGGTCGTCGCGTTCCTGGAGGCTCAGCCCCAGTTTGGCGCGTCGCTCGCGATGGCGGCCGGCGCGCTCGGCTGCTCTGAACGCAGCCTGCGCCGACGGCTGCACCAGTCCGGCGTTTCTTACAGGAAGCTGGTCGACCGCGTTCGCGAACGCCGCGCGTGCGAGATGCTGGCGACCAGCTCTCGGCCGATCCAAGAAATCGCCCATGACCTCGGTTTCGATGCGCCGTCGAACTTCGCCCGCAGCTTCAAGCGCTGGACCGGCGTTTCGCCGAAGGCGTATCGCGACCGCCGCGCCGGCTCGGGAGGTGGCCGGAACTGAATGGCCGTTGGCCCGGCGCGAGCTTTTGTTTTTCGACGTCGCGTGATGTCGTCCAACATGTTCCGACGGGGCGTGAGCGGCGGGACCGCCGCGCGCTCGGCGCTCGTTTGGGCGCGCCGCTCATCTTTTCGAGAGAACCTGGTCGTGGCCACCGTCTTTTTGAAAACAACCCTGTCGGCGTTTGTGGTCGCGTCGCTGGCCTTGCCGGCTTCGCCGGCCGGGGCGGACGACGCTGCGGACGGCTCGGGCGAGATTCTGTCGGCCTTTTTCGGATTGAACGATTCGCGCCGGATCCGGCTGCGGACCATTCCGGCGTGCCAAGGCGTCGCGGGCGGCGACGGCATGCCGGTGATCCTGTCCAAAGAGGTCGACAGCGAAACGCTCGACGCGACCGACTTTCGCGTGGCGACGCGCTCGGGCGCGGTCGGTCGCGTGGGATGCGCGACGCTTCAGCCCGCGGACGAGCCGGGCGAGCGAAGGACGGTGCTTTTGGTCGGCGACTACGGGTCGGTCGAGGACCAGCCCGCGACCGTCGACATCGTCGGCGACCTGATCTCGATCGGCGGCGACGCCAATTTTCGCGGCGCGAAAGCCGACGTGATCCCGCTCGAGGCCGGTCCGACGCTGGTTCTGGCCGAACAGCTGCCGGAAGCCGAATGGCGCTTCGGCGGACGCGGCGACTGCCCGCGCGCGGGCGTGACAAGCGTGGTCCGGGTCACGTGGACGGGCGGCGTCACCCGCCCCGGGGGCGACGAGATCGGCGACGCCGAGCGCCGGCTCTACCGCGTCTCGGTGCGCCGCGACGACGGCGCGATCGACACGGTGGCGCCGTTGGCGATCGGCGACCTCGACGACAACGACAACAATCACGAACTATGTCTCGGCGCGGACGGCGCGCCGCTGTCGGTCTTTTTTCCGGCCGGACATTTGACCGATCCGAACGAAGATCTGAATCCGAACACCGACGTCGCGGTGTCTCCGGGGGCGGCGCAATGACGCCGCGCGCCGGTCGACGCGACGCTGGCGAGCGGTTTTTTATGGGGGTGCGCGACATGTGGAATTCGAAAGCGGTTCGATCGCTCGCGGCGCTGGTCGTCGTCGGCGCGCTTTGCCAGGGCTGCGTCGCCGTTGGCGTCGAGGGCGTCAACATTTCAAAAGACGAAGTCATCTATCAGCGCAATAAAGAGGCGGCCGCCAACGGCGACGCGATCGCTCAGTACAAGGTTGGCGACGCGCTTTGTTGTTCAATCACCGAGGGCAGCGCGTTCTATAACACGAAAGAATCGGTGGCGTGGCTCTGTCGCTCGTCGCGGCAGGGCTATGCGCCGGCGATGTTCAAGGTGGGCAAGATTCTGTCCGGCGACGTGGTCGACGGCGTTCGATTGACCCGCCGCATCGTGCAGGGCGTCGCCGGGACGAGCACGAATCTGCCGATCGCCTACGCCTGGATGCGCGCGGCCGAGGCCAACGGCGAGCCGGACGCGAAGGAGCGCGCCGACGGCGTGTGGGAGGAAATGACCGAGGAAGAGCGCGCGGCCTCGGCGCAATACCTCAGCACGGCCCTGCCGGAGGTCTGCACGTGGGAGGAGGTGGGCTTCGACTGAGCCCAGGCCCAATCGGGCGTCTGCGCGCGGGCGCGGTGATTTGCGAACTTTTGATCAAAGTATTGTGACGAAGGCGGCTTCTTCGGCCGGCTTTCGCCATTTTGGTCGTCGACAAGCCCCCCGTCGGTCCATGAGAGGCGCCGGTTCGATCGGGCGCGCGTCATCAACCTGTCGCAACATGCTGCTACCCCCTCCGCCCGAGAAGAGGGTTGTCGCATGAAAGTCATCGATCTTACCAAGCGCTTCGACGGCGTCACCGCCGTCGACTCGGTCAGTTTCGAGATCAAGAAACCGCAAATGGTCGGCGTGATCGGCCGCTCCGGAGCCGGCAAGTCGACCCTGTTGCGGATGATCAACCGGCTCACCACCGCCTCCGGCGGCGAGGTGATTATTGAAGGCCGCGACGTTCTGCAACTCAAAGGCAAGCAAAAGCGGGCCTGGCAGCGCGACTGCGCGATGATTTTTCAGCAGTTCAATCTCGTGCCTCGACTCGACGTCGTGACGAACGTCATGCTGGGGCGGCTGAACCTGCAAGCGACTTGGCGCAGCGTGTTCAGCGTCTTCAGCGAGCAGGATATCGAGGACGCGCTGGTCGCGCTGGATCGGCTTGGCATCGCGGATCAAGCGCAAAAGCGCGCCGAGCAGCTGTCCGGCGGTCAGCAGCAGCGCGTCGCGATCGCGCGCGCTCTGATGCAGCGGCCGCGAATGGTGCTGGCGGACGAGCCCATCGCCTCGCTCGATCCGCTCAGCGCCGAGGTCGTGATGTCGTCGCTGCGCCAGATCCACGAGCGCGACAATCTCACGGTCATCTGCAATCTGCACACGCTCGACACCGCCCGGACCTATTGCGACCGGGTGATCGGCATGCTGAAGGGCCGCATCGTTTACGACGGCCCGTCCACCGGTTTGAGCCCCGAAACCGTGCGCGACATCTATGGCGCGGACGATGTGCTCAACGAAGCTGTGACCTCGACATCGCTGACAGCGCCCCCCAGCGCGCCGGTCGACGCGTCGCAGACGGCGGCGCCCTGAGCGCCGTCGAGGAGGGGACGCCTCGCCCTGACGGACCGAGGCGGCGTCTTGTTCAACTGAGGGAGAGACCAATGAAAGCGATCAAGTTGCTGGCGGCGGCGACGTTCCTGGCCGTTTCGGCCGGGTTCGCGCAGGCCGACGAGCCGATCAAAGAGTTCCGGATCGGCATCCTCGGCGGTGAAAACGCCAACGACCGCCTGCGCTCGAACGAGTGCTTGCGCGCGAAGACCGAAGAGCTGCTCGGCGTGCCGACCAAGCTGTTCGCCCCGGCCGACTATAACGGCGTGATCGAAGGCCTGCTCGGCGGCAACCTCGACATGGCCTGGTTGGGCGCGTCGGGTTACGCGAAAGTGTTCCTGACCGATCCCGAGGCGGTCGAGCCGGTTCTGGTGAAGATCAACACCGACGGCTCGTACGGCTATTACTCGGTCGGCTTCGCCCGCGTCGATTCGGACATCAAGTCGCTCGACGACATGAAGGGCAAGGTCTTCGGCTTCGGCGACCCGAACTCGACCTCGGGCTACCTGATCCCGTCGATCGAGATCCCGA